>CAMOOV010000074.1 GCA_946621745.1 uncultured Ruminococcus sp. | reverse complement strand
CTCCCCTCTCTTAAGGTTCCCCCTCGCGCTCCCCTTCCTTATCTCTCCTCTCTCCAAGTTCCGTCAGATTCGCCTTATCTGCTGTAACAGGCATTCGTTTCTCTTTTCGCATTCGGAATTCGCCGTACACCGGCTATGCTCCCGATGTGCTTCATTTCAGTCACGGAGTAAAAGCTGCGAACAGCAGCGTGTATTTGGCAAACTGAAACAGTGAGCGCGACCGTGCCTTTAGCAAATTGGAGGCGGGCACTGCCCGCCCCGCCGAAGATTTTGTGAAAACGTCTTGCATTTTTCCGTCCTTTCTGGTATAATATACCTGTATGGCTATTCGGCCTTCACGAATTCCCCGATACCATGAAAAAAGGAGAACAAAAATATGGATGATCCGAAGAATCTGGAATCGCAGCTTTTAGGCGATATGACATATGACGACCCGCGCAAATATCAGCAGAAGCCCGCACAGCCGGCCAATCTGCCGCAGGTCGATGCCGCTGCACTGCTCGGCGAGGAGGAGGTCTATACCCCGCAGCAGTCCGCTGCAAAGGGTGCGCTCCCGCAGGTCGATGCTGCCGCCCTGCTCGGCGATATGAGCGCCGAAGCGCCGCGTCCGGCACAGCCGCAGATGCACTATCAGGAGCTGACCGAGGAGCAAGTCGCGATCCTCCAGCAGCAGCGCGCTGCAAAAGGTCTCCCGCCCTACACTCCCGACGAGATCGCCGAGCTGAAGGCGGAATTCATCGAGCGCCAGCGCCAGCAGGCAATGGAAGCAGCCATGGCCGCGCAGGCCGCACAGCAGCAGGCCGCTGCCGCCGCACTGCTCGCCGAGCCGGAGGATTACTCCCAGCCGGAGAAAAAGCCGCAGCATGAAGCGCTCCCGCAGGTCGATGCCAGCGCACTGCTCGAAGAACCCGCTCCGGAGCCTGAGCGCAAGGTCGTTTTCAATCAGGAGGATCTGGAGGCCGCAAAGAAAGCCGCTGCAAAGCGCGCCAGCGAGAGCCTGAAGGAAGTCCCCGACAAGACCGCCGAGCAGCAGAAGCGTGACCGCGAAGCGATGGCACTGCTCCGGCAGCAGCAGCAGGATGATCTCGCACAGGCCGGCTTCATGGTCTCGATTATCCTGACCGTCATGGGCGTGATCGCCGGTGTCTGCACACTGATGTTCTCGATCGGCGCATATTCCAATCCGGAGGACGCTTCCGGCGTATTCAATTTCTTTGACAAATGCTATCTGGGCGCGGGCGTTCTCCTGATCCTGCTCTCGATTACGATTGTCACACGCGTGAAAAAGCTCAAGGGCTTCACCTCGTTCATGTTCATCCTGACGCCGATTATACTAATCGTGCCGGGCATTGTACTGCTGCTGCATCAGAAAAAGGATGCCGAGGGCGGCGGAATGTCAGTCGCCTGCTATGTCATCGCAGTGGTGCTGTGCATCATCGTGACATTCGTCATGTCCACGAGCGACAAGATCAACGCATATTATGCCAAGAGCGACATCATCTACGACTGAGCTTTCGCTCTCCCCGATCGCATACATCCGCACAGGCTTCACCGAAAAATTCGGTCTGCCGCGGCAGGGCGGACTTGCGCCCGCAGTCAGGGGCGAGATCGTCTTTGCACCGGAATACAGCCGGAGCGAGGCCGTGCGCGGCCTGACCGCCTTCTCGCATATCTGGCTGATCTGGGGCTTTCACGCCGCACAGAAGCCTGCCGGAAAGGGCTGGTCTGCGACGGTGCGTCCCCCGCGGCTCGGCGGCAATACGAGAGTCGGCGTCTTTGCGACGCGCTCCCCGTTCCGGCCGAATCCGCTCGGACTTTCCTGCGTCAGGCTGGAGGCGGTCTTTCCGGACGAACCGCAAGTCAGACTGCTGGTCTCCGGCGTCGATCTGCTCGACGGAACCCCGATCTATGACATCAAGCCCTATATCCCCGCGGCCGATGCCGTTCCGGATGCATCCGGAGGCTATACCGCTGAGACCGTGAAGCATCTGCTCAATGTGCAGATCCCCGCGCCGCTGCTCGCACAGCTGCCGGAAAGCATTCATGAAGCGGTATACGAAATTCTCCGGCTTGATCCGCGTCCGGGCTATGCCGATGATCCGGAGCGGATCTACGGTGTCAGCTATGCCGGATTCGATATCCGGTTCACAGTTTCAAAGAATCAGTTAAATGTCTGTGAGATCATCCCGAACAAATCCTGAAAGGAGTCTTACCAATGGCCAAACTGTATAAATCCGGCGAGGATTATCTCGAAGCGATCCTGATGCTGCATATTGCAAGCAACTACGTCCGTGCAGTTGATATCGCGCATGAGCTGGAGGTCTCCAAGCCGAGCGTCAGCCGCGCAATGGGCATTCTGCGCGACGGCGGCTTCATCCAAATCGCTGAGGACGGCAATATCACGCTGACCGACAGCGGCACGGAGGTCGCGGAGCGGATCTATGAGCGGCACCGTGTTCTGTCGCAGTGGCTCATCGACATCGGCGTGCCGGAGGAGATCGCGGCCGAGGATGCCTGCAAGCTGGAGCATGATATCAGCGCGCAGTCCTTTGAGGCGCTGAAGCTGCATCTGCGCAAGGCACATCCGACAGTACTGGAAAAAGCGGATATCTGAGATACAGATATCTGAGATATAACAGATACAGAGAACAAAAAAGGAGCATCCATGAATCTCAATGCATTTTTCCGCAGCACCCGTTTCCGCGTGCTGCTCTGCGTACTGGCACTGCTGACCGGCATCATGCTCTATGCGCTGAAATCCGGTGCGCAGACCGATTATCTCACGCGCCTGCTGAACGGCATCATCAGTCCGGTGCGGAAGCTCTCCTCGGCGGTCTCCGGCGAGGTCAACGAGAAGCTCGATACCTATTTTGAATCCAAGGCGTACCGCGATGAAAATGCGCGGCTGCGCGGCGAGATCGCAAGGCTGAATGAACAGCTCATCGGCTATGACGATGCAATGGACGAGCTGGAAGCCCTGCGCGATCAGCTCGGCATCAAGGAGAAAAATGAGGACTTCGTACTCTCGGAGCCCTGCAAGGTGCTGATGCCGCTCACGAACGATCCTTCCCGCGGCTTCCTGATCGACCGGGGCGAGGATGACGGCATCACGCTCAATGCGCCGGTCGTCTGCTCGGACGGTCTGATCGGCGTGGTCACAGAGCTGAATCCGAACTATGCGACCGTGACGACGCTGCTTTCGCCGGAGCTTTCAATCGGTGCGGTGCTGCTCCAGACCGGAGACAGCGGCATCGTCGAGGGCGATCTGCGGAACGCCGTTTCCAATCAGACAAAAATGCTCTATCTCGACAAGAACAGCTCCGCAAAGGAGGGCGATCTTGTCATGACAGCCGGAACGACCGGACTGTTCCCCTACGGCCTGCCGATCGGCAATGTGCTGGAGGTAAAGCTGGAGGATTCCGGCCTGACGAAATATGCGATGCTTGCACCTTCGGTCGATTTTTCGAGTCTGAAATCCGTGAATGTGCTGCTGGATTTCAAGGGAAAGGGTGAGACCTTCGGTGAAAAGTAAGCAGCAGAAGCCGCGCCGGAAAAGCCGGACACGCGCCGAGCAGCGGACGATTCGCCGGAACTTCATCCGGAAAACGCTCAGTCTGGTGATCCTGCTGCTCTGTATTTTTCCGATGCTCGGCGGCGGGATGCAGCCGATGTGCGTGATCCCGGCGGCGCTCTGCATCAGCATGAATGAGGATATGTATTTCTGCATGGCGGCGGGCGTGATCGGCGGCTTCGGCATGGATCTCGCCTGCGGGACGCCGCTCGGCGCGAACGCGATCTTTCTGGTGATCGTGAGCTGCGCGGTCTGCCTGCTGTTTGAGGAGATCCTGCGGCGCTCATTTCTGCATTATATCCTGCTGACGGCGGGGGCGGTCTTTGCGCAGGCGGGGCTGACCTATCTGTTCCGGACGGTGATCTTCCGGACAACGGGCAGAGAGGTGCTGTGGGAGCGGTATCTGCTGCCCTCGGCGCTCTGGACGCTGGCGGCAGCGGTTGTGATCTGGCTGCTGTATCTGCCGCTCTCGCGCCTGCTGACGAAGCGTGTCCGTTCGATGGATGCCGCAGCGATCCGCCGTGACCTCTAGTCGGCGCCGGGCAGTGCCCGGTTCCGCTTCCGGAAAGCTTTAGGAAATGGCTCCGGCACTGCCGGCGTTCTGGCTTTCATTTTATTCTGCGTCCATACGCTTTCGGAGAACTTTAGGAATTGGCTGCGGGTTCTACCCGTCGGCACTGCCGGCGTTCTGGCTTTCATTTTATTCTGCATCCATACGCGTATGGAGAACTTTAGAAATTGCCGGCGGGGGCTCCCCGCACAAAAGGAGAATCCTATGCAATACCGCAATCCTGTAATATCCGGTTTCTATCCCGATCCGAGCATCTGCCGGGTCGGGAATACTTTCTATCTGGTTTGCAGCTCATTCCAGTTTTTCCCCGGCGTTCCGCTCTTCGAGAGCCGCGACCTCATCAACTGGACGCAAATCGGCCATGTGCTGACGCGGGATTCTCAGCTCCCGCTGAAGGGCGCTGATTCCGTCGGCGGGATCTATGCCCCGACGATCCGGCATCATGACGGCAGATTCTACATGGTCACGACGAATGTCACCGGCGGCGGCCATTTCTATGTATGGACGGATGATATTCACGGCGAATGGTCAGAGCCGGTATGGGTGAATCAGGAGGGCATTGATCCCTCGCTGTTCTTCGAGGACGGCAGAATGTATTTCATGAGCAACGGCAGCGATGCGCAGGGCAGCTGCATTTTGCAGTGTGAGATTGAGCCGGAGACCGGAAAGCCCCTCACGGAGACAAGGTGCATCTGGCGCGGCACGGGCGGACGCTTCCTTGAAAGCCCGCATCTCTATCATATCGGGAAGTATTATTATCTCATGGCATCCGAGGGCGGCACGGAATACGGCCACATGGTCGTCTATGCCCGCGGCACATCGCCCTACGGCCCGTTTGAAGCATATGCGGGGAATCCGGTGCTGACGAACCGCAACTGCGGCGGCTATCTTTTGCAGGGCTGCGGCCATGCCGATCTCGTTGATGATCCGGACGGGAACTGGTGGATGGTGCATCTCGGATTCCGGCAGATTCATCCGTGGATGATGTTCCACACGACCGGCCGGGAGGTCAGTCTGGTGCCGGTGCAGTTCGGTGCGGACGGCTGGTTCACCGCCGGAGAAAACGGCACGGCGCGTCTTGTGATGCAGACCGGCTGCATTCCGGATACCGTAAAGCAGACGCAGCGGACGCGATTCACCTTTGCGGATACCGTCCCCGGCAGAGAATGGGTATGGCTGCAAAATCCGCACCGGACGCATTACAGGCTCTCCGCAGAGCGGTTCCGCTTGCAGGGAACGCCGGTGCCGCTCAGCTCCGCGGCAGATTCCCCGACATGGATCGGCATCCGGCAGAAGGAGACCGCATTCTCGCTCTCGGTGACGGTCAGCCTGTCCGGAGAGGAGGCCGGCGTAACGGCATATATGACCGGCACACAGCATTATGATCTCTGCATCCGGAAAACGGCATCCGGCGGATACAGTGTCCTGCGCCGTGCGCAGCTCGGCACGATCGTCCATGAGGAGCCCGTGCTGGAGGTTCCGGCCGGAACGGAATCCGTCACACTGCATCTGGACGGCGAGCCATTGGTCTACAAATTTGCGGCGGAAATCGCGGGCATCCGGCATGATCTCGGCGCGCTGGAATCGAAATACATCTCGACGGAGACAGCGGGTAATTTTACGGGCGTGATGCTGGGGCTTTTCGCGGTATCCGCATCCGGCACGGGCGAATGGACGGATTTTTCGGCGTTCACGCTGAAAAACGAATTGCCGGAGGATTGAACTCTGCGCCTGATGCACCACACATACAGCAGCGATGCCTCTGGGTTTTACACGCAGGGGCATCGTGTGGATTCGTTTGCTTGGCTGAATCAGACACTGTGCAATACGCCGCGAAGACTGCAAGCTGCGGTTCAGCATTTACGCATTTTTTCTGTGACACCGGAATAAAATGAATCGCTGAAATCACAAACGCCCAAATCTCAGCCGGCATTCTTGTGCATATTGCCGAAAATCTTTTTTTCGACAGAAAAAAAGAGGATTTTTCGCATCTGATAGAGTATATATCATCAGAAATACTGCAAAGGGGGCTTGCCGCATGACCGTCCGGGAACAGACAGAAGCCTTTGAAAACATGATGCTCAATGAAAAAGCCTGCCATGCTGCGGAGGCTGTCCGCGACACGGCAGAGGAACCCTGTCCGCTGCGAACTGCGTTTCAGCGCGACCGTGACCGGATCCTGCATTGTACGGCATTCCGGCGGCTGAAACGAAAGACGCAGGTTTTTTTGTCCCCGATCGGCGATCACTACCGCACGCGCCTGACGCATACGCTGGAGGTCGCGCAGATCGCCCGCACAATCGCCCGCGCCCTGCGCATGAACGAGGATCTGACCGAAGCGATCGCGCTCGGCCATGATCTCGGCCATTCTCCTTTCGGCCACGCCGGAGAAGCAGCGCTGAACGGGATCGCGCCGGACGGCTTCCGCCATTACGAGCAGAGCGTCCGCGTGGTGGAATACATCGAAAAATCCGGCAGAGGACTGAATCTGACAAAGCAGGTGCGCAACGGCTTTCTCTGCCACACCAATATGATTGCGGATACGCTGGAGGGCAATATCGTCCGGCTCGCCGACCGCATTGCGTATATCAATCACGATATCGACGATGCGATCCGCGGCGGCATTCTCCGGCCGGAGGAGCTGCCCCGTGAATGCACCGATGTGCTCGGCAATACCAAATCCGAGCGCATCACGGCGATGATCAACTCTGTGATCGAGCACGGCGACAGAGAAATGGATATGATGCCGGAGATCCGGCAGGCGCATGACGCGCTGCATCAGTTCATGTATGACCATATCTATTCCGGCTCTGCCGCAAAATCCGAGGACCACAAGGCGCAGGCTCTGATCTGCCGCCTGTATGAATATTATTGCGGGCATCCGGATGAGATGCCGGCGGAATACCGTGCGCTCGCAGAGCGGTTCACGGTCGCGCGTGCCGTCTGTGATTACATCGCGGGCATGAGCGACGATTACGCGATCTGCGACTATGAGCGCCTGTTCATTCCGCGCTCATGGGATGTGAGATAAATTCGGAATACGGAAGGAAAAAGGAGGTTTTTTCCATGCAGAAGAAAATGTTTCTGACAGCCTGCCTGACCGCCTGTATGGTCGCGGGGGTGTGCTATTTTCCTGTGCGGGATATGGCGCGGAATGTGAATCTTGATACTGCGGCGGATGCACGGGATGACGGATGGAGGCTTTTACGAATGAAATATGGGGAAGGATTTTCCTTTGAGGGATCACTTTCCAATGGAGAATGATATATTCCGGCATCTCTGTATTTTCAAGGGGATGGAAATGTCCCAATGAGATTCATGGGATACAAAGCAGAATCTGGATCAGATAAACCTGAACTGATTAAGGTTACGATGGAAGATGGCGCTAAATTCACAGAAGAGGGTCAGTTTTTTAGACAGTGTGTCAATTTAAACTCTGTTCGACTACCTGCTGACCTGACTGAAATTCCTCACTATTGTTTCAGCGGCTGTACCGGTTTATCAAACATTTCGATTCCGGATAGCGTCACATACATCAGTGATAATGCGTTTAGCGGCTGCACTGGCTTGACTGAAATCAACATTCCGAGCAGCGTGAGAAAAATCAGCCACAGCGCATTCGCCGAATGCGCAAACCTCAAATCCATCACCATCGAAAACCCGAACTGCGAGATTGCCGATCGCGTATCAACCATCTACGGCAGCTACGATTATGACACTTCTGTCGGCAACTACCGCTACAATTTCGACGGCACGATCTACGGCTACGCGGGCAGCACAGCCGAAGCCTACGCGAAGAAATACGGCTGGAAGTTCGCGGTCATCGGCAGCACGCCGACCGAACCCGATGTCCCGCAGACCCCGCCGCTTGCCCCTGCGGGCAGCTATTACGGCGATGTTGACGGCGACGGCAAGATCACCGCAGCAGATGCGCAGAATGTGCTGATGTATTATGTCGATTCGTTCACCGGCAAAACGCCCTCTTGGAAAGAAATCACAGGCAACGCAAACGCGCCGTCTTAAGGCAATACCGCACAGAGCTGGTGGTGCAGATGCAAGCAGATGTGCCGACAAGCCGTCAGGCGGGCTTGGTGCGGTGTTGCCTTAATTCCGCATTCATTATGAAAGAGGTGAACATATTTGCTGCCGAAGGAATTCATCTATCAGCTGAAACAGGCTAATCCGATCGAGCAGGTCATGGGCAGCTATGTGCATCTGATCCGTGCGGGCTCACTGCTGAAATGCCAGTGCCCGTTCCATTCGGAAAAAACGCCGTCCTGCGTGGTTTATACCGATACGCAGGATCCGCATTTCTATTGCTTCGGCTGTCATGCGGGCGGCGATGTGATCTCGTTCATCCGGCAGATCGAAGGGCTGGAATACATGGATGCCGTGCGGATGCTGGCGGAGCGCGCCGGCATGACCGTCCCCTCCGAGGGACGCGACAGCGGCGAGGAGCGCCGCAGGATGCGCCTGCTGGAGCTGAACCGCGCCGCTGCCAATTTCTACTATACACAGCTGACTGGGCAGGACAAGCGCGGCCTGCTCTATCTCAAGGAGCGCGGTCTGAAGCCGGAGATCATCAAAAAATACGGGCTGGGCTTTGCCGGCGAACGCTGGGACAGCCTGCTCAGCGCCATGCGGAAGCTCGGCTTCACCGATGAGGAGCTGATCGCGGCGAATCTTTGCAGCCGGTCGCAGAAATCCGGCAACCTCTATGACCGCTTCCGGAACCGCGTCATCTTTCCGATCCTTGATCTGCGCGGGAATGTGATCGCATTCGGCGGCAGAACAATCGAAAAGGACGGCAATCCGAAGTATCTCAATTCCTCGGATACGCCGGTCTTCAAAAAAGGACGCAATCTCTTTTCGATGAATTTTGCGAAGAAATCGCAGTCGAAGCGGCTGATCCTCGCAGAGGGCTATATGGATGTCATCGCCGTGCATCAGGCGGGCTTTGAGAATGTCGTCGCCTCGCTCGGCACCGCGCTGACGCCCGATCAGTGCAGGCTGATGCGGCAGTATGCAGAGGAGGTCGTGATCTCCTACGACAGCGATGCCGCCGGACAGAATGCCGCGGTCAAGGCGATCAATCTGCTGCGCGCAGTCGGTCTGCGCCCGAAGATCCTGCATATGACCGGCGCGAAGGATCCGGATGAATATATCAAGAAGTTCGGCGCACCCTATTTCCGGAAGCTGCTTGAGGATGCGGACGATGCGATGACCTATGAGCTGCGCCGCTGCCGCGACGGAACGGATATTGCGACCGATGACGGCATGATCACCGCGCTCAAAAAATCCGTCACGGTGCTGGCGAATATCGAAAACGAAATGGAACGCGAGGTCTATCTTTCCCGCGTTGCAAAGGAATACAGCATTCAGCCGGAGGTGCTGCGGACGCAGGTCTCGCAGGAGATCCGGCGCCGCAGACGCGGCGAAAAGAAAATGGCGTTCCGGGCGGTGCAGGCCGCGCCGCGTGCGCGGGATCCGGTCAATCCGGAGGCCGGCACGCACCGGAAAGAAGCCGGAGCCGAGGAATATATCCTCTGCTATCTGATCCGGAATCCGGATATGCTGGAGAGCGTCATGCAGCAGATCCGTCCGGAGGAATTCGTCACGGAATTTCACCGCCGCGTCTATGAGCGGCTCATTGAGAACTATATGCGCGGCTATGAATTCTCATTCTCATTCTTCGATGACGATTTCACGCCGGAGGAAAACGGCAGGATCGTCGGGATCCGTGCAAAATACGACAGTCTGGGCATCGAGATCAGCGACAGCAGCATTGCAGACTGCGTGCAGATCCTAAAGGACAGCTGGGCGGAGGCAGCCGTACAGGGCAATCTGAGTGATGACGATCTCGCCGCATTCACAAAGCGGATGCGGCAGCAGAAAAGGTAAGCGGTCTGCGCACGGAATGTACGCAGCAAAGGTCAATCGGCGCAGAAGCGTCAAGGGAGGAAGCAGAAAATGGCAGATGAAGAAAAGAGACTGACACAATTTCTGGAGAAGGCAAAGGCCACAGGCAAGATCACGCCCGCAGAGATTCAGGAGGCCGCGGAGGCCTTTTCCATGGAGATTGATGTCATCATGGAGCGCTGCTCCGCGATGCAGATTGAGCTGGCGGATGAGGATGCATCGCTGGAGGATATCAGTGATCCGGCTGTCGCAATGGCGAATGACGAGATCTCGAATGATGATTCCGTCAAGATCTACCTCAAGGAGATCGGCAGAGTCCCGCTGCTGACGAATGATGAGGAGACCGAGCTTGCACGCCGTCTCGCGGAAAATCCCCACGATGAGGGCGCAAGACAGCGTCTTGCAGAGGCGAATCTGCGTCTTGTCGTCAGCATTGCAAAAAAATATGTCGGCAGAGGGATGCAGTTCCTCGATCTCATTCAGGAAGGCAATATGGGCTTGCTGAAGGCTGTCGATAAGTTTGATTATACCAAGGGATTCAAGTTCTCGACCTATGCGACATGGTGGATCCGGCAGGCAATCACGAGAGCGCTCGCCGATCAGGCGAGAACGATCCGCATTCCGGTGCATATGGTCGAGAGCATCACGAAGGTCAAGAAGATCTCCAGCCAGATCCTGCACGAAACCGGACAGGAGGCAAGTCCGGAGGAGATTGCGGGCAAGCTGGAAATGCCGGTCGAAAAGGTGCTGGAGATCATGCGCATCGCACAGGATCCGGTTTCTCTGGAAACACCGGTCGGCGAGGAGGAGGACAGCCATCTCGGCGATTTCATCCCGGACGATCAGGCCCCCTCACCGGATGAAGCCGCATCGAACGCCATGCTCAAGGAGCAGCTCAATGAGGTGCTTTCCACGCTGACCGAGCGCGAGGCGAAGGTCATGCGGATGCGCTACGGACTGGAAAACGGCCGTCAGCAGACGCTGGAGGATGTCGGCAAGGCGCTGGGCGTCACCCGTGAGCGCATCCGGCAGATCGAGGCAAAGGCGCTCCGCAAGCTCAAGCATTACAGCCGCAGCAAGAAATTGCAGGGCTATATTGACTGAGCAAGACGCAGGAAGTTTGGAGGGGAGGATCAATATGGCAACACCTGAACAGCAGCAGAAGGTCGAACTGCTGCTTGATCGAATGAAAAACGGAAAGCTCCCGCATCAGAAGCTGGATGCTGCATTCTCAGAGCTGGAATTCACCGATGAGGAGATCAGCCTGTTTTATGAGCAGTGCAATATGCTGAATCTGGAGCTTGCCGATGATGAGGAGCTGGATGACGATATCGAAACACGGCTGGCCGAGGAGGATGCACTCGCACTCGAAAGCAGCGGTTCGCCGGATGATCCGGTCAAGATCTATCTCAAGGAGATCGGTCGGATCCCGCTGCTGAGTGCCGAGGAGGAGACCGAGCTTGCCCGCCGTCTCGCAGAGAATCCCGACGATCAGGCCGCGAAGAACCGTCTTTCGGAGGCGAATCTGCGTCTTGTCGTCAGCATCGCAAAAAAATATGTCGGCAGAGGAATGCAGTTCCTTGACCTCATTCAGGAGGGCAATATGGGACTGCTGAAGGCTGTCGATAAGTTCGATTATACGAAGGGCTTCAAATTCTCGACCTATGCGACATGGTGGATCCGCCAGTCGATCACGCGCGCCATCGCGGATCAGGCGCGGACGATCCGCATTCCGGTACATATGGTCGAGACGATCACACGCGTCAAGAAGGCATCGAGCCAGCTGCTGCACCTCAACGGCAAGGATCCCTCGGAGGAGGATATCGCGGATTACCTCGATATGCCGCTGGACAAGGTGCGCGAGGTCATGCGGATCGCGCAGGAGCCGGTCTCGCTGGAAACACCGATCGGTGAGGAGGAGGACAGTCACCTCGGCGACTTCATCCCCGACGATGAATCCCTGTCCCCGGAGGACGCCGCCTCCAACGCGCTGCTGCGCGAGCAGCTCAACGCGGTCCTCGGCTCTCTCACCCCGCGCGAGGAGCGCGTCATGAAGCTCCGCTACGGCCTTGAGGACGGGCGGATCTGGACGCTGGAGGATATTGGCAAGGAGTTCAATATCACCCGTGAACG
>CAMOOV010000073.1 GCA_946621745.1 uncultured Ruminococcus sp. | reverse complement strand
GGGCGGCGACCTGCAAACGATGGCGCACGCGGTCTGTGCAAAGGCGCAGCGCGAGTCCGGCGGGGCGCCGCAGGACGATGTGACGGTGCTGGCGGCGGCGATCATTGATGCGGCGATCGACGCGTAATGACTGCATTGCGATCATTTTGCAGAACAATCCGTCGGTTTTATCCTGCCGGCCTGTTTATTGTTTACATGGAGTATTATCCGTGTCCTGCAATAATTATCCGTATAGAAAAAAGGATGCTCCGGAACGAACAGCGCCCCTTGACACGGTTCAAAATCATGGTATAATACGCAAAAAATTAACCACTATTTTGCAGTATGTTGTGAAGATGCACAAAATAGGGACGCATTTTTGTTTGACCTTACAAATTTTGAACGAAATTGCAAAAATGCTTGCAAGTTACGGCATAATATGGTAAAATGTATATAAGGCGTATAGGGCGAACTGCGAATTTTTGCGCAGGATGCACCATACGCATTATTTGGTGCTACTATACATAACCCCATGTGTTCAGCGGAGTATCCGCGGCACATTTTTAGGAGGAGCATATGAGTAATCAGACAAATCAGAAGCCGGATCAGAATTCCAACGCGTTCCCCCTGCATCTGTTCTATGAGGGCAGAAACTATGACGCACAGCGGCTGTTCGGTGCGCATACCGAGGTGCGCGACGGTGTCAAGAAGACCGTGTTCCGCGTCTGGGCGCCGAATGCCGTCGATGTTTCGGTTGTCGGTGATTTCAACGAATGGGACCGCACGGCCAATACCATGCTGCCGGTCGCGGACGGCATCTGGGAGGCAGCGCTCGACCTGCTGCCGCCCTACACACTTTACAAATACAGCATCCTGACCAAGAACGGTGAGGTCAAGCTGAAAAACGATCCCTACGGCACGCACTTTGAGACTGCGCCGCAGAATGCGACCAAGCTCTATGAATCCACCTATCAGTGGAAGGATGAGAAATGGCTCGCCCAGAAAAAGAAGACCAATGTCTACAAATCCCCGATGAATATTTACGAGGTGCATTTTGCCTCGTGGCGTACCTATGAGGACGGCAATCCGCTGAATTATGTGGAATTTGCCAAGCAGATGGTACCGTATATGAAGGAGCTTTCCTATACGCATATCGAATTCATGCCGCTGACGGAGTACCCGTTCGACGGCTCGTGGGGCTATCAGGTCACGGGCTATTTCGCACCGACCTCCCGCTTCGGTACGCCGGACGATTTCCGGAAGATGATCGACCTGTTCCACCAGGCGGGCATCGGCGTCATTCTCGACTGGGTGCCGGCGCATTTCCCGAAGGATGAACAGGGCCTTTATGAGTTCGACGGCGCGTGTCTGTATGAATACACCGATCCGCTCAAGCGCGAGCATAAGGGCTGGGGCACCAGAGTCTTTGATTACGGCAGACCGGAGATCTGCTCGTTCCTGATCTCCTCCGCCTGCTACTGGCTCGATGAATACCATATCGACGGCCTGCGCGTGGACGCAGTCGCCTCAATGCTCTATCTCGACTATGACCGGCGCGACGGCGAGTGGCGCCCGAATGTCAACGGCGGCAGGGAGAATCTCGAAGCAGTTGCGTTCCTGCGTCAGCTCAATGAAGCCGTCTTTGCACGGCATCCCGATGTGCTGATGATCGCGGAGGAATCGACCGCATGGCCGCTTGTCACCAAGCCGACTGACATCGGCGGTCTCGGCTTCAATTTCAAGTGGAATATGGGCTGGATGAACGATATGCTCACCTATATGTCAATGGATCCGCTGTACCGCGCATTCAATCACGACAAGCTGACATTCTCGTTCTTCTACTGCTTCTCCGAGAACTATGTCCTGCCGATCTCGCATGATGAGATCGTCCACGGCAAATGCTCGATGATCGAAAAAATGCCCGGACTGGAGGGCGACAAATTCGCGTCCTACCGCGCATTCCTCTGCTATATGTTTGCGCATCCCGGCAAGAAGCTGCTCTTTATGGGACAGGAATTCGGCCAGCGCAGAGAATGGGATTACAAGAGCGAGCTGGAATGGTTCATGCTCGACTATCCGGCACACAGCACAATGCTGAAATTCTCGAAGGCACTGAATAAATTCTATAAGAATACGCCGGCGCTCTGGGAGAATGATGATTCCTGGAAGGGATTCAGCTGGATCTCGAATGACGATTACCGGCAGAGCGTGATCGCATTCCGACGGATCGACGACAGCGGCAATGAGATCATTGCCGTCTGCAACTTCGTGCCGGTCGGCAGAGAGCCGTATAAGATTGGCGTTCCGTTTGAGGGAACCTACACGCTGGTATTCGATTCCGATGCAGTCGAATTCGGCGGCAGCGGCGTTGCAAAGAAGAAGGTTGTCTCCGACGAATACGGAATGCACGGCTTCGATCAGTCGATTGAGCTGGCACTTCCGCCGCTCTCGGTGCAGTATTATCAGTATACCCCGAAAAAGACACGCGCAAAGAAAACGGAAGCGGCGGAGCCCGTAACGGAGGAAAAGCCGAAGCGTACTCGCGCAAAGAAAGCGGAAGCGGCGGAGCCCGTAACGGAGGAAAAGCCGAAGCGTACCCGCACAAAGAAGGCGGAAGCGGCGGAGCCCGCAGCGGAGGAAAAGCCGAAGCGTACCCGCGCAAAGAAGGCGGAAGCGGCAGAGCCCGCAGCGGAAGAAAAGCCGAAGCGTACCCGCGCAAAGAAAGCGGAAGCGGCGGAGCCCGTAACGGAGGAAAAGCCGAAGCGTACCCGCGCAAAGAAAGCGGAAGCGGCGGAGCCCGCTGCGGCGGAAAAGCCGAAGCGCGGCCGCAAAAAGAAAACGGATTCTGAATCTTAACGAAGCATCATTGAAGGAGGCGTTTACCCTATGAATACGAAAAAGGAAGTCGTAGCAATGCTGCTCGCAGGCGGTCAGGGAAGCCGACTGTATGCGCTGACACATGATATGGCAAAGCCGGCGGTCCCGTTCGGCGGAAAATACCGTCTGATCGACTTTCCGCTCTCCAACTGCACGAATTCCGGCATTGATACCGTCGGCGTGCTGACACAGTATCAGCCGCTCGTGCTGAACGATTATATCGGAAACGGTCAGCCGTGGGATCTTGATAAGATGAACGGCGGCGTTCATGTCCTGCCGCCTTACGAGAGCAATTCCGGTGCATCGTGGTATGAGGGCACCGCAAATGCGATCTATCAGAATATCAGCTTCATCGAGCGCTATGATCCGGAGTATGTCGTTGTTCTGGGCGGCGACCATATCTACAAAATGGATTATTCCAAAATGGTCGAATATCACAAGCAGCAGAATGCCGATCTGACGATCGCGGTGCTGGATGTGCCGCGATCCGAAGCAACGCGCATGGGCATCATGATCTGTGATGACGAGATGCGCGTGACAGACTTCGTCGAAAAGCCCGCTGAACCGAAATCCACGCTTGCTTCCATGGGCATCTATGTGTTCACATGGTCGAAGCTCAAGAAGTATCTGATCGAGAATGAGAATGCCAATACAGGCTCGAAGGACTTCGGCAAGGATATCATCCCCGCGATGCTTGCGAACGGTGAGCGGCTCTATGCCTATACATTCGAGGGCTACTGGAAGGATGTCGGCACGCTCGATTCGCTCTGGGATGCCAATATGGATCTGCTCGCGCCCGCAGAGCAGCTCAATCTCTACGACAAATCATGGCGCATTTATTCGCGTCACAGCAATTTCCCGCCGCAGTATATCGGCAAATCTGCCGAGATTGAAAACTCCATGATCACCGAGGGCTCCGTGATCGGCGGCAAGGTCGATTTCTCCGTCATCTTCGGCGGCGTGACCATTGAGGAGGGTGCAAAGGTGCAGTACAGCGTCGTGATGCCGGGAACGGTCATCAAGGCGGGCGCCGTCGTTGAATATGCGATCGTCGGCGAGGACTGCGTCATTGAGCAGAATGCCCATGTCGGCAGAAGTCCGGAGGAATATGCCGGAACCGAACGCGAAAACTGGGGCATTGCCGTGACCGGACACAGAATCACAGTCAGCGAGGGCATGAGCGTCGCGCCGAAGCAGATCCTCTCCGAGTCGATCTGAGCGCTGCTGAAACGGAGGTTTATCAATGGGAATCAATCAGAATGTAATGGGACTGATCTTCGCCAGTATCCATGATGAAGTAATTTTCGATCTCACAAAGAACCGTACAATGGGCTCGGTGCCGTTCGGCGGCAGATACCGGCTGATCGACTTTCCGCTCTCGAATTTTGTCAATTCCGGCATCTCGCAGGTCGGTGTCATCACCAAAAGCAATTACGGCTCTCTGCTCGACCATGTCGGCTCCGGCAGAGAATGGGATCTTGCACGCAAAAAGGGCGGCCTGCATCTGCTGCCGCCGTACAGCCACACCAGCTCGACCGTCTATCACGGCAAGCTTGATGCACTCGGCAATATCTGGAGCTTCGTTGAGCACGCTGCCGCGGAATACATCGTTCTGACCGACTGCAATGTCGTCACGAATATTGATTTCCGACCGGCGGTCAAGGCACATATCGAATCCGGCGCGGATATCACCGCGGTCTATGCAAAGGGCTATTACGATCAGGCGGCAGGCTCCTCGGCGACGATCTTCGGCATCGGCGGCGACGGCTTTGTCAATGATGTCATGATCAATCCGCCGATGACCGGCAACTGCAATCTCGGCCTCGATATGTATATCATGAGCAAGGATTTCCTGCGCCGCATCGTCAAGGAATCCATGAGCAGAAACCGCTTCAGCCTGCGCAGGGATATCCTGCTCGACAGAAGCGCAAGCTACCGGATCCTCGCCTATGAGCATGAGAATTATTTCTCGAAGATCGACTCGCTCGCAAGCTATTTTGCAGCGAATCTCGCACTGCTCGATACCGAAAAGCGCGACGCGATCTTCGCAAAGAATGCACCGATCTTCACCAAGACAAAGGATAATGCACCTGTTCACTTCGGTCTGGAATCCCACATCAAGAATTCCCTGATCGCAGACGGCTGCATCATTGAGGGCAAGGTCGAGAACTGTGTCCTTTTCCGCGGCGTGCGGGTCGGCAAGGGCTCCGTCATCCGCGACAGCATCATCACGCAGGATACCGTCATCGGACAGCGCTGCTCGATCCGCAATGTCATCACCGACAAGAATGTTGTCATCGCAGATGAGCGCCAGCTGACCGGCTCGGTCGGTTATCCGCTGTTCATCGGCAAGGGTGCGGAGATCTGACGGCTGCGGACATCGCAGCATGAAGCGATGCAGTCAGCAGGGCGGCTGTAAGCAGGAGCGCATGATCCGGCTCAGCCGCAGGAAACAGAGAACGGATGCGGAAAAATGCATTGAAAACGGAGGCACTATATGAATATTTTATATGCAGCAAGTGAAGCAAGACCTTATGTTGCATCGGGCGGCCTTGCCGATGTAGCGGGCGCGCTGCCGCTGGCGCTGAACAAGAAGGGGCATGACTGCCGTGTCGTGATCCCGCTCTACAAGTCCATCAGTGACGAGATGCGCAAGGGCATGACCTTCATCACCTCGATCACCGTCGATGTGGCATGGCGCAAGCAGTACTGCGGCATTTTCTCGGCTGTCACCAACGGTGTGACCTATTATTTCATTGACAATGAGTACTATTTCAAGCGCGACGGCATCTACGGCTTTTATGATGACTGTGAACGCTTCGTGTTCTTCAGCCGGGCGATCCTCGAAATGCTGCGCGTCATTGATTTCAAGCCGACTGTCATCAACTGCAACGACTGGCAGACCGCGCTGACACCGGTTTATTATCAGATCTTCTACAAGTATCAGGAGGGATTTGACAATATCCGCACGGTGTTCACGATCCACAATATCGCCTATCAGGGCAAATACGGCAGAGAGGTGCTGAATGAGCTGATGGGCATTCCGATGTATCATGCGAATCTGCTCGAATATGACGGCAATGTCAACATGATGAAGGGCGCGATCGAAACGGCAGACAAGATCACGACCGTTTCGCCGAGCTATGCTTGGGAGATTCTCGATCCGTGGTATTCGCACGGCCTTGACCGCGCACTCGCAAACAAGCAGTATAAGCTGACCGGCTTCCTCAACGGCATTGATGTCGAAAGCTACAATCCGGCGACGGATGATGCGCTCGGCGAGCCGTATGCTCATTACAGCATCGCCGATATGTCCGGCAAGGAACAGTGCAAAAAAGCGCTCTGCGAGGAGCTTGGACTTCCCTATGACAGTCAGCCGCTCATCGGCATCTGCACGCGCTTCGTTGCGCATAAGGGCATCGACCTCATCCGCTATGTCTTTGAGGAAATGGTGCATGACGGATTCCATTTCGCGATCCTCGGCAGCGGCGAGCGCGTCTATGAAGACTTCTTCAAGGAAATGGCATGGCGCTTTCCGAAGGCTGTCAGCGTGACGCTGGGATTCTATCCGCAGCTCTCGCGCCGCATCTATGCCGGATGTGATATGTTCCTGATGCCGTCGCAGAGCGAGCCCTGCGGTCTTGCGCAGATGTATGCAATGCGCTACGGCACGATGCCGATTGTCCGCGAGACCGGCGGTCTGCGCGATTCCGTCAGGGATGCGGGCGACGAGAACGGCACCGGCTTCACATTCAAGACCTACAATGCGCATGATATGCTCGGTGCGTGTCTCCGTGCAAAGGGCGCATATGACAATAAGCCGTTCTGGAAGCAGATCCAGCATCAGGCGATGGCGGCAGATTTCAGCTGGGCACAGTCCGCAGAGCTGTACCTCGGTCTTTACAAAGAGCTGGAGAGCTGGAATCAGTAAACGAAAAACAACAAAATATAACAAGAGCGCGTCGGATTACAATCCGGCGCGCTTTTTCACTGTTATTTCGGCATCAGATCCTTGCCGGCGTTCCATGCTCTGCCGACCTTCTCACCGACTGAAAAATAGCCGGAGCGATACTGGTCAAAGATCAGGGCATTGACAGCCGCGGGATCAATCTTGTCCTTGTCGCCGACGACGGATTCCTTAGCGCTGACATTGACGATCCGTCCGACGATCGCGTGCATATGATCGGTATTGATCTCCTCGGCCAGCTCACATTCGAGCGCGACCGGAAATTCCGTGATGACCGGCGCATTGACAAAGCTGCTCTTTTCCGCGTGGCAGCCGGAGTGTGCAAACTTATCGGGCATCTTGTTGCCGGTGGCGATGCCGAAGAAATCCGCAGCGGCCATATTCGGCACATCTGCGATATTGACAGTGAATGCTTTGGTTTCCATGATGTTTTTCGTTGTCTTGTGGTCAGCGTCGATGAACAGTGCGATCTTGTCCATTGCGCAGATCTGTGCCCATGCCGCATTCATCGCGCAGACGGTTCCCTCTGCATCGTAGGCGGCGACGATCACGACCGGCATCGGGAACAGTGCCGGCTGCACACCGAGATTCTTTCTCATACTGAAAACCTCCCTGTATTGTAAAAATTTGTTGCAGGTATGTGTTGTTCATACATATACCATACTTATTATACAGGATATCGGTGGAATTGTCAAGACAAATCCGAATGCGTATCCTGCATTTTATCTATGTTTTCTGCAAATAATGAGTTGATTCTCATGCAAATAACTGATATGATAAGAAAGGGGCGGAGTATGCTCCTGCAAAGAAATACCTATTCTATTATTTTATGGGGGATTCCACAATGAAAGGAAAAAAGCTTCTGGCAGCAGCGGCCGCTGCGGTCTGCTTCTGCTCTGCGGTCAGCGCCCTGCCGCAGACAGTCACGACCGAACACGCGTTCGCAACCGAAACCATCGCCAATCCGTTCATCTTCTCGGATGTTCCGGATGACGACATCATCCGCGTCGGCGACACCTATTACATGGTACATACAACGATGTTCTTTACGCCCGGTGTGCCGATCATGAAATCCAAGGATCTCTTTTCATGGGAGATCTGCGGCTATGTCTATGACAAGTACGCAGACGGCGCAAAGCAGAATCTCCAGAACGGCCAGCACGACTACGCGCACGGCCAGTGGGCGACCTCGCTGCGCTATCACGACGGAAAATTCTATGTCTTCTTCGGAAGCTACGGCACCGGCAATTCCTACATCTATTCCACCGACGATATCGAGAGCGGCAACTGGAACCGCGTCGAGCTGCGCGGTATGTATCACGATGCCTCGATGCTCTTTGACACGGACGGCAGAAAGTATCTGGTCTACGGCGGCGGTGAGATCAAGATCAAGGAATTCAATGACAATATGACCGATTTCAAGGGCGGCGAGCGCACGCTCTTCAAAACGAATCTCTCCGGTCTGGCCGGCGAGGGCTCCCACATCCACAAGATCGGCGATTACTATTATGTATTCATCATCGCGTGGCCGGGCGGACATCCGCGTACCGAATACTGCTGGCGCAGCAAGTCGCTGACCGGAAACTGGGAGGGCAAGGTCGTCCTCGAATCCGGACTCGGCAATTACGGCAGCGGCGTTGCGCAGGGCGGCATCATCAGTACGCCCGACAACAAATGGTACGGACTGTTCTTCCAGGATCACGGCTCACTCGGACGTGTGCCGGTTCTGGTGCCGTTCGTCTGGCAGAATGACTGGCCGGTCTTCGGCGAAAACGGCAAGGCGCCGCTGACGCTGACCGTTCCGGACGGCTACAAGGGAACGATTCTTGCAAAGGATGACGATTTCGATTATTCCGGCAACAAGCTCGACTATGTGTGGCAGTGGAATCACAATCCGGATAATACCGCGTGGTCTGTGACCGACCGTCCCGGCTATCTGCGCCTGACCAACAAGACAACGGCAAGCAACATCTTCTGGGCGCGCAATACACTGACGATGCGCACGGAAGGCCCTGCCTGCTCCGGCACGGTCAAGCTCGATACCTCCGGTATGAAGCCCGGCGATCACGCAGGTCTCTCTGCATTCCAGTTCCATTTCGGCAATGTCGGCGTTTATCTGACCAATGACGGCACGCGGAAGATCTATGCCTCTAGAAACGGCGGCGGCTCCGAGGTCGTGAATGCCAATGACAAGAAGATCCAGGAAGTCAACATGGAGGGCAAGGAGGTCTATCTCAAGATCGACTACCAGTTCAGCAATGTGGACGGCAACGGCTTTGTCACCGGCGATGTCAACAAGGCAAACTTCTTCTATTCCTATGACGGCAGCAACTGGAACAAGATCGGCGATACGCTGAATATGGATTACAGTCTGAAGCTCTTTACCGGCTACCGCAACGGCCTTTACAGCTACGGCACGACGAATACCGGCGGCTATGCGGATTTCGATTACTTCGACTATGAGCGCGCCGACTGGAATGTGCCGCAGATCATCGAGCAGGATCCGGACGGCTACTGGTTCCATTACACCTTTGAAAAGGGCGCGGAGGGCTTCGGCGGACGCGGCGGCGAATCCGTTGCATCTTCCTCTGCGGAGAAATTCGAGGGCGAAAAGTCGCTGGCTGTGACCGGCAGAACCGCCGCATGGAACGGCCCCTCCCACAGCCTGAGCAGCGCAGTATGCAAGCCGGGCGAAACATACAGCTTCAGCGTCAATGCGAAGTACGATGAGGGCGAGCCGACCGATAAATTCCATTTCACGCTCTCCTACAAGGGCGCCGACGGCGAGGTGCATTATGAGAAGATCGCGACCGAAGAAGCCGTGAAGGGCGAGTGGGTGCAGCTGAGCAATCAGGCATTCACGATCCCGGCGGATGCGTCCTCCATGAATATCTATGTGGAGACCGATGCAAGCGATGTACCGTTCTATATCGACGATATGATCTGTGCGCCGGAGGGAACGGCGATTCCCGGTGCCGGCAAGCCGGAGCCGCAGATCGAGTATCTGCTCGGTGATGTCAACAGCGACGGCATCATCAATGCAGCGGATATGGCGCTTGCAAAGGGCATGATCTTCGCGGATCAGCTCGACGGCGGCATGGGCGGCGTTGCAGTCAATCAGAAGGATGCTGCCGCACTCGCAGCGGATGTTGACAAAAACAACCTCATCAATGCAGCAGACATCGCATGGTATCAGAAATACCTGACCGGACAGACCGCGGATTATCCCGCAGCACAGTGAGAACAGAGAAATATCAATCAAGCAGAACAGAAAACCGGAGCGGATCCTGAGATCAGCTCCGGTTTCTGCCTGAAAAGGACGGAAAAGGGTTTATGAAGATCGCTGCCGGTCTGCCGGCAACAGGAGAGGGCTCAGCTGAGCTGCTCAAGCAGCTTTTTCAGCGCACTGACGCTCGCGCTGTGGATATGCCGGACGGGAATGCCGTGCTTCTCGGAGCGGTTCTTGACGCCCGCCAGCATTTTATGCGAGCAGGTGCTTGTAAAAACGACCATGAGATCGGGATAGCCGATCTTATTCTCAAAGTCTGTCGGCATCTGCGTGAACACCTTTGATTTCCATTTGTACTGCTTACAGATATCCTGATACCTTGTCGCCATGCGGTCATTGCCGCCGACAATTACGACACTCATATGCTCCTCCTATTAAGTTGCCTTATGCTAACTCGCATTCTTTAGGAAAGCCGGACTTTACTCCGGCCTTTAGTTGTCCTGTGCTAACTGGTGCTATTATAGCATATAATCGGAGATTTGTCAAGAGTTATTTTGAGATTCGGAGCAGTGTTTCTGCTCGGCCTCGGATGTATCGCTGATTTCTGTCCGCTGCCATGCAAGGCTTTCGTAATAATCTTCGAGGATCTCCGCATCGAGCTTGCCCTCGTCTGCCATGCGGCGCAGGATTCCGAATGCGGCATCAGGATCCATCGTTTTTTTGTACGGCCTGTCCTCAGCGGTCAGAGCGTCATAGATATCAATGATTGTCAGGAGCCTTGTCTGCCACGGAATCTCATCGCCCGAAAGATGATTCGGATAGCCGGAACCGTCAAGATATTCGTGATGTCCGCCAGCCCATACCGGCACATCCTGCATATCATCGGCGAAGGCCATTTTGGCAAGCAGATCTGCGGTATGCTGCACATGAGACTGCATGACTGCCCGTTCGCTGTCTGTCAGCGTACCGGTACGGATCGTCAGTGCCTCCAGTGTATCCTCCTGCAAAAGCGGAACTGTCCCGTCCGGCGTGCGGCAGGGGAGATCTGCTTTCTGCCGGATCTCGGCGATCGCTTCGTCTGTGAGAAACGGTGCGGTGTTCCAGACAAGGATCTTTTCGCGGACGGAGCATAGCTCGGCAATCCGGCGCTCCGCCTCCGCCGCATATGCCGGATCCTTCAGAGCAGCGATCTGCTCACAGAGCTGCGCGATTTCGATGCGGTGCATCAGGGCTTCTTTTTTGCTGCCGAGCCGGTCGTGCTTGTCCATGACGGAATGGGGGATGACCAGCTTGCCGATGTCATGCAGCCAGACGCTCAGCAGAAACGGTCTGATATCCTTCTGACTGTGTGTTCCGCGCTGCACACAGTACTGCATATAGCTCAGTGCATATTTCGCCATGCTGCGCGTATGATTGGCATTATAGGAGGAGCGCCTGTCAATCGCCTCGACCATGACAAGCACGAAGGATTGCAGGAAATCGGAGAGCCGCAGTGAGAGCTTCTTATTGTGCAGCACAAGATCAATGATATTGGTGACATCATGGATCAGGACGATCTCTGCTGATTCTTTGTTGCTCACGCGGAGCAGGGATGCCGTGATCGTCAGGTATTTCAGCTTGCTGCCGGACAGAAACGGGATATTGCTCCGCGTTTTCTTTTTGGTATAAACAATGTCGATCAGCTTATCGAAAAAGACATCGTTATCCGGTTCATTCTCCATCAGTTCATCGAGATATTTGCCCTGTATCTCCGAAATCGCGGAATCGAATACATCTGCTGCGGACTGATTGCAGAACATGATGATGCCGCCCGTGCCGATGACGAGGATGCCTTCCTCCATATCCTCCGCAAGTGCTGTCAGATAGCTGCGTTTATGCTGATCCATGTACGCCTCCTCTCAGCTCTGCCGCAGATCCGGCAATCAAATATATTTCTTTAGTGTAAGGATATTCTGCCCGTCTGTATATTCGTAGCGCATTTCGTCGGTATTCTTCTTTGCGAGCAGAATGCCGAGCCCGCCGATACCGCGTTCGGAAGCGGACAGTGTTGTGTCCGGATCGCTCTGCGCGAGCGGATCAAAGGGAATGCCGCAGTCTGTGAAGACAAGCGTAAACACGGCGGGATCGCCGCTGACATCTGCGC
>CAMOOV010000072.1 GCA_946621745.1 uncultured Ruminococcus sp. | reverse complement strand
GGTATAATACCCGCGGTTGAACGGGATCGGCTCCACGCTCATGCAGATATTGTCGATCGAAACGCAGCGCGTCTTGACGGATGTATACTGCGCGGGCAGCTCGCCGCCTTCGAGCATCACCTGCAAATTCGTGATGCAGTCCTTGTCGCTGCAGCTGTCGAATACGCGGTCGAGCTTGACCGGCACGGCACTGATGCTGTCGGCATTCGGCATATCATTCATGTGAATTCCTCCCAGTCACAGATTTGGAGTTCCGCGATGCAGCATATCCGGATGCGCTCAATCGGAATCCTGAAGGCAGCACCGCACAAAGCACGCCTGACATTGCTGCCTTAATGCAATATATTCAGTGCAGGCGGAAAATGTGACTGTGCGGGAGGATTTTCGGCAGAAAAACAGGATCAGGTGTTCTTATCGACCTGATGGAACTGCTTGAGATTGCCGATCTTTTCATTGCGCTCCTCAAGCACCTTTTCGACATCTGCCCAGTCCAGCCCCTGATTGGCAGCCAGAACCATGACATGATAGAGCAGATCGTTGATCTCATTTTTCAGCTCGTCATTGTCGCCGTTCTTCGCAGCGATGACGGTCTCGGTGGCTTCCTCGCCGACCTTCTTGCAGATCTTGTCAACGCCCTTGTCGAACAGGTATGCGGTATAGGAATTCTCCTGCGCGGTGCCGGCCTCGAATGCGGCCTTGCGCGCCTTGATGACTTCAAAAATCTCCTGATAAACGGTCATGCTTCATTCTCCTCATCGTTGTAGATTTCCTTGAAAAAGCAGCTGTATGCGCCGGTGTGACAGGCGACGCCGGTCTGCCGGACATTGACGAGCAGCGTGTCGTCATCGCAGTCCGCGAAGATCGAAACAACCTTCTGCACATGGCCGGAGGTCGCGCCCTTGTTCCAGTATTCCTGCCGCGAGCGGCTCCAGAACCATGTATAGCCGGTCTCCAGTGTGCGGCGCAGGCTCTCCTTGTTCATATAGGCGAGCATCAGAACGGTTTTTGTATCGACCTCATAGCAGACCGCGGGGATCAGCTCGCCCTTCTGAAAGAAGCGGTCGAGGTCATTCAGATCAACTTTTATCATATGTATTCTCCGATCATCCGATCCGGTCATCACAGAGGATCATCTGGAGGATGCAGCCCGCTTTTTCAAGCGGCGCGGCGATCGCTTCCAGATACCATGAAAAATCCGTGAAGCCGGATGCAGTTGTTTTTCGGTCAATATCGAGACCGAGACAGATCTCCTTTGGATTGTCCGCCGTCAGCATGATCCCGCAGCCGGAGACATGATAGAGGATGACGCCGATATGCTCACCGGCGCGCTGCTTTTCGTCGATCAGCGCAAAGAGCGTATCTTCGGGCATTTTCGTCTGCTGCCAGTCGGGATCACCGTCATCATGCAGCGGGTAATATTCAGCGCCGTCTTCGGAAACCCGCCAGCCGATCTGACCGAACAGCCGGATGATCTCCGAAATGCGGCTGGAATATGCGCTGCAATCAAGCTCCATCCAGCCTTCTCTTGCCATTGTTACGGCTGGAGGATATTTTCCAGCTCCGTGAGCAGGAGCGTATGCTCGCGGCGCGTACCCGCGCAGATGCGCAGGCCGTTCGGGAAGCAGCGGACAGCAATGCCCGCCTTTTGCAGCTGCTCATAGATCTCGCCGGCATAGGCCGTCTGGACGAATACGAAATTCGTGCGCGGGGGATAGACCGTTTCCAGCAGATCCGGATAGCGCTGCACCAGCTCATTGACCGCGGTATAGAGCCGCTGTGTCTGCACGATGATCTCATCGCAGCAGTGACGCAGGAGCGTCTGCTCGCGCAGGACGGCCGCGCAGATCTTCTGCGAGATCGCATCGCAGTTATAGGGCGATTTTGCGGCGCGGAGCAGCGAGGTCTTGTATTTGTCCATGACCGCGAAGCCCATTCTCGCGGCGGCAAGACCGATCGCCTTGGAGCAGGTGCGCAGCACGATCAGATTTTCATATTTGTTGACGAGATCCATCACGCTCTCGTCCCAGAAATCCATATAGGCTTCATCGACAATGATGAGGCAGTCCGGCGCGGATTCGATCAGCCGGATGACCTCGTTACGCGGCAGGCCGAGCGAGGTCGGGTTGCAGGGATTCGAGAACACGACCGCATTTGCCTGCTGACACGCAGCGATCAGTGCATCGGTGTCGATTTGCAGATTGCTCTTTTTCGGCACGGTGACGACCTCGATCTCCGAGAGCGCCGCATAGACGCCGTACATCGAGAAATCCGGCGAGACCGTGACGAGCTTCTGTCCCTTTTCCATGAAGGTGCCGAGCAGCAGCGTGATGATCTCATCGGAGCCGTTGCCCGCGGTCACGCAGTCGGGCAGGACATGATAATAAGCCGCGAACGCTTCAACGACCTCTGTCGCGAGCGGATCGGGATAGCGGTTGAAGCTGATCTGTTCGATCTGATCGGCGATCTTGGATTTCAGCACGGAGGGCAGATCAAAATAGGATTCATTGGCATCGAGCCGGACGGCATAGCTGCCGGTGATCGGATCATATGCCTTGAGTGATGTCAGTTTTTCAGGCAGCTTCATTTGTTCTCCTCCTCAAAGCGGACGGCGATCGCATTGGCGTGTGCGGTCAGACCCTCCTTATTCGCGACGAGAATGATATCATCCTTGGCTTTGCGGAGCGCGTCCTCGGTATAATAAATGTAGCTGGAACGCTTGACAAAGCTGTAGACCGAGAGCGGCGAGAAGAACCGTGCCGTGCCGGAGGTCGGGAGAACATGGTTCGGGCCGGCGTAGTAATCGCCGAGCGGCTCGGATGCATATGTGCCGAGGAAAACGGAGCCGGCATTGTCGAGTTTTCCGATGTATTCCAGCGGATTTTCCATGAGGACTTCGAGGTGCTCCGGGGCGACCTCGTTGGCCAGCTCGACGGCCTGTGCCGGTGTATCGCAGATCAGGATCGCACCGAAATTGTCCAGCGAGGATTTGATGATCTCACGGCGGCTGAGATATTCCATCTGCCGCTCAAATTCGGCGAGTGTTTCATTCGCAACGCGCTCCGAGGTCGTGACGAGGATCGCGGAGGCGAGCTTGTCGTGTTCGGCCTGCGACATGAGGTCAGCCGCGACATATTTCGGATTCGCGGTATCATCCGCCATGACCAGAACCTCGCTCGGCCCTGCGATCATGTCGATATCGACGACGCCGTAGAGCAGGCGCTTTGCCGTCGCGACGAAGATATTGCCGGGGCCGACGATCTTGTCAACACGCGGGATGCTGTCGGTGCCGTAGGCGAGTGCAGCGACTGCCTGTGCGCCGCCCATGAGGAAGACGCGGTCAACACCGCAGAGCGATGCCGCGACGAGGATATCCGGATTCGGCTTGCCGTCCTTGCCGGGGGGCGTCACCATGATGAGCTCCCGGACACCGGCGATCTTCGCAGGGATCGCGTTCATCAGAACGGAGCTGGGATAGGCAGCGGTGCCGCCGGGAACATAGAGACCGACGCGCTCCAGTCCGCGCAGGCGCTGTCCGAGAATGACGCCGTCCTCGCGGGTATTGCAGAAGCCCTGCTCCTTCTGGCGGTTGTGGAAATCAGCGATATTTTCGATCGCATTCAGCAGCGCATCCACGAATTTCGGATCGGCGGCTTCCAGCGCATCGGAAATCGTATCGGCATCGACCTCGAACTGTTCAGGGCACTTGCCGTCAAATTTTTCGGTATAGGCGCGCACGGCGGCATCACCCTTTGTGCGGACATCCTCAAGGATGGTCGTGACGGTCTCGACGACCTTCGGATCCGGTGCGGCACTTCTTGTGCGGAGCTGCTCAAAGAACGCAGCTTCGTCTTTTCCGTTGCAGCGAATGACTTGCATATGAGTTCCTCCCTGTTAATTTGCTGATATCATCGGATCATTCAGATTCCTGCTTCTGAAAATACTGTTCAATTCTGCCGATCAGCGCCTCCAGCTCCTGATGCCGGAGCTTCATGCTGACGGTATTTGCAATCAGTCTTGCGGAGATCGGGCAGACATCCTCATAGACCTCCAGACCGTTTTCCTTCAGTGTCGTGCCGGTCTCGACGATATCCACAATGCCGTCGGAAAGCTCCAGCAGGGGCGCCAGCTCGACCGAGCCCTCGATCTTGACGATATCAACATCCATGCCCTTTGCCTCAAAGAACCGGCGCGTGACATTCGGATATTTCGAGGCGATGGTCTTGACGCCGTAGCCGCTGTAAAAATCGCAGCCCTTCTTGACGGCGAGGGCGAATTTGCAGCGCCCGAATCCGAGATCGAGCAGCTCATAGAATTTGCCCTGCATTTCGAGAATGGTATCCTTGCCGACGACGCCGAGATCACAGACGCCGTGCTCGACATAGGTGATGACATCATTTGCCTTTGCAAGCACGACTTCAATGCTGCCGTCGCCGACCGGAAGGATCAGCTTTCTGCCCTTCTCGCGGACGGCGGTGCAGTCGAGTCCGAGCTGCTCAAACATCCCGACGGTGTCCTTTTCGAGACGCCCTTTGGTCAGTGCAATACGAATCGGTCTCTGCATCGCTCAGTCCTCCTTTCCGCCTGCCGGCTGACCGGCCTTTGATACCTCGATCGGCAGTACGCGCTCAATGCCGTGCGCATCGGCATAGGCCTTTGCGCCGTCCAGTGTTTCCGAGAGCGAATGCTCCACGATCAGTCCCTTTTTGCGGAGATTTTCCGCCGCTTCCACGGCATCCGCCTCGCAGCCCGGCGCCGCCCAGATCAGAATATTGCTGATCTGCGGCGTTTCACTCTGACCGCGCTGCTTGCTCAGCACCTTGACGACCGCGTCAATGTTGACGGCAAAGCCGGTCGCGGGCACATCGTAGCCGAATTCTGCGATCAGGCGGTTATAGCGGCCGCCGGAGAGGATCTCCTCGCCGTAGCCGGAAAGATAGCCGCGGAGGATCATGCCGGTATAATAATCGGTGCGGTGGATCATGCCGAGATCGACGGTCACGCGGGCTTTTCCGCTGAACTGCACGACCGACTGCCAGAGCGAATGCAGATCGGCGAGGATCGCAGCAAAGCGTTCGCCCTTGCAGAGCGCGGCGGCCTTTTCAAATACTTCTTCGCCGCCGAACAGACGGGGGAGCATCCGCAGTGCCTTTGCGGAATCGGACTGCGGGAGCTCGCTGAGGATATCGTTCAGCGCGGGATAATTCTTTGCTTCGATGCAGTCACGGATGCTCTCCTTGACCGCCTCCGGCGCATCCAGCTGCTGCATCAGCTCGCGGAAGAATGCCGCATTGCCAAGCTCCAGCGCATACTCCTCGCCGCAGGCCTGCAAAGCGTCTATTGCTGCCGCAATGACCTCCAGATCGGCCATGCGCGAATCGGAGCCGATCAGCTCGATGCCCGCCTGCGAGATCTCGTCATCGCGGCCTTTCAGCGAGGGCGAGACCGGATAGATATTCTGCTGATAGCAGAGCCGCAGCGGGAGCGCCGCCCCGCGCAGGCGCGTCGCGCAGACACGGGCGATCGGCACGGTATTGTCCGGCCGCAGCACCATGAGCCTGCCCTTGTTGTCGGTCAGCTTATACATCTTCTCCATCGGGAAGGGCTGCGAAGCGCGGTTGAATACATCGTAGAATTCGAGTGTCGGGGTGATGATCTCGCTGTAGCCGCGGGATGTGAACAGTCCGAGCAGCCGGTTTTCGATCTGCCGGCGCAGCGTGCATTCCGAGAACAGCGCATCGCGTGTGCCCTCCGGTGTGATCTTGTCATATTTGTTCATGCGGGTAACTCCTTATTATGTATTGCGGAAATGATGCGGTCAGTCTGCGGCAGTGCCGGTGACTTCTTTGAATTCATGGAACTTATAACCGAAAGTGTTGTCAACCTCGAAATAGCTGACACCCGTGCTGTATGTCAGTGTTCCGTTTGTCAGATAGATATCTGTATCGCCGGGTCTCAGCAGGGCGATTTTCAGCCGCAGGACACCGGTTTCCTCATCCGTCAGCACTGCCCTGCAAACCTCCGGATGCTCGACCGTGACCGACCATGATGTGTCGATCGGATAGGCATCTGTGTTGATCGGAATATAATAGATCGACTCGGCGGGATTCAGATAGTTGAATACGGAGATTGCGACCGTGCCCGCGACCGTTGCGGCGAGCGCGGCATTGCGCGCAGCGGCATTCCGGAAAACGCCGAAGATCATGACCGGCACACTTGCGAAGCAGAACAGCGCCGCAAACAGCATATGCGGAAAATCCGCGATGCACTGCTTTGCATAGTCAATGCCGATGAGCATTTGCAGGACGGTCATAACAGAGAGAATCAGGCCGCTGTAAATTTTGTCTTTTGTGATGAACCAGCCGAGGAATGCGCCGGGGAAGGTCAGCAGCGTGATCTTGAACCAGTAGGGATAATACATGAACAGCTCAAAGCCGAGCGCAGAAAACGGTACCTGAATCAGATAGACGAGCGGCTGCGAGATCAGGAAAAAGACAAAGGTCTTGCAGGCGGCTTCCAGCGGCTTTTTGCAGTTTGAAATGATGAAAACTGCAAAAACGACCCATGCTTCGAGTGTGGCGGCGATCTGGTTAAACGACCAGCCGGACGGCACGGTGATCGCCATGAGCGCGGTGAATGCGCCGGCGATGACTGCAAATACGGTCACGAACAGCCATGTCATTTTGATGCCGCCGAAGATCTTATGCAGCAAAACAGACTCCTTTCCGGGACGGCAGAACCATACCGCCGCCACTTTAGCGTGCTAACATGGTAACATGATAACATATTATCATGAAAAAGTCAAGTCAGAACAGGGAAAGCTGATTGGATTTCGGCAGGTCTCCCAAAGCTCCGAGGGCATCGAGCGCATCTATTGTTGCTTTTGATGCGCCGGAAAGCTGCTGAAATTCATCGACAGAAATGAAATCGCCGTGCTGCGCAGTCTCATAGATGCTCTCCGCAGCCTTTGTGCCGACGCCGTCGATCGCCGCGAACGGAATGCGCAGCTTGCCGTCCTCGATCAGATAATCGCAGGCATGGGAGCGCCGCAGATCGACCGGCAGGAATTCATAACCGCGGGACATCATCTCATTGACGATCTTGAGGATATCGAGCAGGTCATTCTCCTTTTTGGAGCGCTCCTTGCCCTTGCCGATCAGCTCGCCGATGCGGTTGCGAACCGCATCAATGCCCTGCACGGCGAGTGCAGCGTCAAAGTCGCCGCCGCGCACGGAGAAATAGGTCGCGTAGTATTCGAGCGGCTTGTAGAGCTTGAACCAGCCGAGCTTGATCGCAGCGGTAACATAGGCCGCGGCGTGTGCTTTCGGGAACATATACTTGATTTTCAGGCAGGACTGGATGTACCAATCCGGCACATTATGATCGAGCAGCATCTGAATGCGCTCCGGCGTAAAGGTTTTCGGAGCCTTGCCCTTACGGGTATCCTCCATGATCTGGAACGCCTGCTTCGGCTCGACATTGTGATAGAGCAGATAGGTCATGATTGAGTCACGCGTACCGATGACGTCGGAGATCGTGCAGGTGCCGTTAGCGATCAGCTCCTGCGCATTGCCGAGCCACACATCCGTACCGTGCGACAGACCGGAGATCTGGAGAAAGTCGGAGAACAGCCGCGGCTTTGCGTCCAGCAGCATTCCGATCGTGAAATTCGTACCCATTTCCGGAATGCCGAGCGAGCCGGTCTTGCAGTAGATCTCGTCCTCCGTGACGCCCAGCACCGAGCAGTCGGTACACATCTGGAACACCTTCGGATCGGTCGTCGGGACATCGGCAATCTTCATGCCGGTGAGATCCTCCAGATGCTTGTAGAGCGTCGGGACAACATGGCCGAGCTCGTCGAGCTTCAGTATGGTATCATGCAGCTTATGGAAATCGAAGTGCGTTGTGATAATCATATCCGAATCGTCGGAGTCATCGGGATCGCCGGGCTGCTGCACGGGCGTGAAATCGAAGATATCGAAATCCTCCGGCACAACGACCATGCCGCCCGGATGCTGACCGGTCGTTTTCTTGACGCCGACGCAGCCAGCGACGAGCCGGTTGATCTCGCTGTTGTTGACGGTGATGCCGCATTCATCGAGATAATGCTTGACATAGCCGTATGCGATCTTGTCCTGCACACCGGAGATCGTGCCCGCCTTGAACACATTTGCGCGGCCGAACAGCTCCTCGGTATAGCGGTGCGATTCGGACTGATATTCGCTGGAGAAATTCTGGTCGATATCCGGCGCCTTGTCGCCGTCGAAGCCGAGGAAGGTCTCGAACGGGATATCGTGGCCGTCGCGCTTCATATCGGTGCCGCATTTCGGGCAGGCCTTTTCGGGGAGATCGAAGCCGGAGCCGACCGAGCCGTCCGTGATGAATTCGCTGTATTTGCATTTCGGGCAGACATAGTGCGGCACGAGCGGATTGACCTCCGAGATACCGGCCATTGACGCGACGAACGACGAACCGACCGAGCCTCTGGAGCCGACGAGATAGCCGTGCTTCTCGGAATTCGCAACGAGCTTCTGCGCGATCATATACAGCACGGAGAAGCCGTGTTTGCAGATCGAGCCAAGCTCACGGTCGAGCCGCTTCTGCACCAGCTCCGGCAGCGGGTCGCCGTAGATGCTCTTTGCCTTTTCGGTTGTGATGCGGATGAGATCCTCCTCCGCGCCGGGGATCGAGGGCGTGAATGTGCCCTTCGGGATCGCATGGCAGCGGTCGATCTTATCCGCGATGAGATTCGTATTTGTTACAACGACCTCATAGGCGCGGTCGGCGCCGAGATAGTCGAATTCTTCGAGCATTTCATCGGTCGTGCGCAGATAGAGCGGTGCCTGATTCGCGGTATCCTCAAAGCCGGAGCCTGCCTGCAAAATCTGCCGGTAGATGCCGTCGCGCTCATCCATGAAATGCACATCACAGGTCGCGCAGACCGGAATGCCGAGGCGGTCGCCGATCTCCAGCACCTTGCGGTTATAGTTCCGCAGATCCTCCTCATCGCGGGCGGGATAGCGGTCGCTCCGCACCATGAACATATTGTTCGCGATCGGCTGGATCTCCAGATAATCGTAGAATTTTGCGAGCTTATCCAACTCCTCGTCCGGCTTGCCCTCCACGATCGCGGAGAACAGCTCGCCGGCTTCACAGGCGCTTCCGTAGATCAGTCCCTCATGATGCTTGACCAGCAGAGACTTCGGGATCAGCGGCTTTTTATAGAAATAATCGAGCTGCGAATAGGAGACCAGACGGTAGAGATTCTTGATGCCGGTCTGGTTCTTCGCGAGAATGATCTGGTGATAGGATTTGAGCTTTTTCGGATCAATCGTGGGGAGCGCGATATTGAGGTCGCCGAGGGTTTGCAGGTCATGCTCCTTGATGATCCGCTCCATGAGGGTAATGTAGATCTTCGCGAGCATATAGGCGTCATCGGCTGCGCGGTGATGCTCAAATTTTCCGAGCTTCAGGTGTTTTGCGATCGTGTCGAGCTTATGTCTGCCGAGCTCCGGCAGAACGGCGCGGGAGATCAGAACCGTGTCGATCGTGACAAACGGATGCGACATATTATGCCGCGCAAAGACCTCGCGGATAAATGATGTATCGAAATTCGCATTGTGCGCGATCAGCACCGGATTGTCGCCGCAGAATGCGAGGAATTTTTCGACGGCCTCCTGTTCCTTCGGCGCATCCGCGACCATATCCTGCGTGATATGCGTCAGCTCCTGAATATTCTGCGGGATATCGCGCTCCGGATTGACGAAAGTATCAAAGCTGTCGATGATGCGCAGACCGCGCACCTTGACCGCGCCGATCTCGGTCAGGCGGTCGAGCTTATGGGAAAGGCCGGTCGTCTCAACATCGAAGATGATGACCTCATCCTGCGGAGAGCGGGGATCGGGCTGGTCAATGATGCGGACGGCTTCGAGATCGTTGACGACATAGGCCTCGCAGCCGTAGATCACGCGGAAATCATCCCATTTTGCGGTGGCGTTCATCGCCTCCGGGAAGGCCTGCACTACGCCGTGATCGGTGATCGCAATGGCGCGGTGTCCCCATTCATGGGCGCGCTGACAGAGTGCCTCGGCTGAGCTGACCGCATCCATTGCGGACATATTCGTATGCAGATGCAGCTCGACGCGCTTGACCGGCGCATCGTCGGTGCGGCGGTCGGGCGTATAGCTGTTGATCGCGTTCGGCTTGATGACCATATCGCGGTCATATTCGTCATAGCCGACCGTGCCGTAGATCAGCAGGCTCGCACCCTTTTTGCATTTGTCCAGCGGGAAATCCTTCATCTCATCCTCGCTGAGAAAGAGCTTGACGAGCAGGCTGCCGGTGTAATCCGTGACGGGGAAGGTCAGCAGCGTTTTGCCGCTTTTGAGTACGCGGCTTTCGGGCTTTGCAAAGACCTCGCAGGCGATCGCATATTTGTTCGCCTGACCGCCCATGCCGCCGTTGATCTTTGACAGCACGGACGAGACCGGGATCGCCTTTTCCTTGACCATGCGCTTATAGATGATCGCGAGCGAATCCTTGTCCGGCTGTTCGATCTCCACCGGCTTTGCATCAGGTTCGATCGACGAGATCGCCGAGAACGAGGGCGTGTCCTCCTTGACGGATTCCTGCGGAAGCATATAGCGTTCGGGCGGGAGCGATGCGATGACATTCTGCTGCATCTCGGACTGCTCCGCCTCGGAGATATGCGTTTTTCCGCCGACGAATTCCGCTGTCAGCGTGACATTGAACATCTTGTGGATCGCCTTGGCGAGCAGCTCACGGAAATGAACCTGTTCGAGAATGTCGATGCCGCCGTTTGCGAGTCCGATCTCCAGCACGGAGCCGTTGAGATGCAGCTCGGCATTGTCGAGAAAACCGTTTATCATCGGCACTTCTCTGCGCATGACCTGAAACAGATCCGGCAGCAGCGCCGCAGAAAAAGACTCTGCCGGGTAACGGCAGAGCAGCCGCAGCGCTTCCAGATGCAGACGCGATGCAAGCTCTGTTTCCGCAGCGAACAGATCGTCCGAGGGAATGGGCGCATCGTATTCTGTCTCAATGAACAGCTTTGTGCGGGCTTTATTCGAGAGAATGCAGCGAACCCGTCCGGCGGTGACATCGTCCGGCAGTCCGGCTGCATATTCTCTTAAAAATTCACGCAGTGTCTGTGCCATTCAGCAAACCTCCGTAATGATGTAGGGAATGATTATGACCGCTGTGCGGCGCGTTTTTGCAGCAGCGCAATTTCCTCCGCGGTTTCGATCTGAGGAAAGCGCCCGCCGATCTGCCGGATCAGATCCAGATACCGCAGATCGCCGGTCTCCGCAAGGATCGCAGGCAGATATTCCAGCGAAGCGCTGTCAAAGCGCTGCCAATTTTCCGTGAGCGGCAGCAGTTCGAGCTGATCCGCACAGTTTCGGTACGCGATCAGCGTATCCAACGCATGGAAGATGTTTTCGAGCACATCCGGATCGGTTTCGTTAAGCGTCTGCCGGATAATCTCGTTTGCCGTCTGCACACATACTTCCGTGCGTGCATTGCCGTATTCAAACAGGTCTGCAATCTGACCGTAGTATTCATATGCGAGCGCTCTGCGGACCGCAAGCGCGGTTTCTGAAAAGCGGGCAGGGGATTCCGGTTTGCCGAACGCGTTCTGCATGACTGCGGCGATCACCGCGGCGATTTGCGCCGGCGAATCAAAATGCGAGATCTGCTCACTGATTTTTCGCGATTCTGCGTCATATTCATCCTGCGGCGCGTGGGATGCGAGCAGATTTTCCGGATCCAGCAGGTCGATCTGACGCTTGACCTGACTGAATTTGCTCACAGCTTTTCGATCTCCGCGAGCAGAGCAGGGACGATCTCGGATTCCGGCACCTTGCGCAGGATCTCCTCGCCCTTGAACAGCACAGCACAGCCGTCGCCGCCTGCAATGCCGATATCGGCTTCTCTTGCTTCGCCGGGGCCGTTGACGACGCAGCCCATGACGGCGACTTTAATGTTTTTCTCGCAGTCCTTCAGCGCATCCTCGACGGCCTTTGCGGTGCTGATGAGGTCAATGCGCGTTCTGCCGCAGGTCGGGCAGGAGACGAGCTGTACGCCGCCGCGCTTTCCGATCGCTCTGAGGATATCCTTAGCGGCTGCGATCTCCTCGACCGGATCCGCCGTCAGGGAAACGCGGATCGTCTCGCCGATGCCGTCGCAGAGCAGCG
>CAMOOV010000071.1 GCA_946621745.1 uncultured Ruminococcus sp. | reverse complement strand
CATTGAAGCGGTCCGCGGCGCTGCCGACACAGCGGATAATGCCCTTTGCAAGATCGTCAGCTCCGTGAAACGGATCCATCAGCCCGCGCTCCGGATCGTATGCCATTGCATTGACCGTGAAATCGCGCCGCGCCAGATCATCCGTCAGCGAATCGGTGAATGTCACGGAATCCGGTCTGCGGTGATCGGCATATACACCGTCAATGCGGTAGGTCGTGATTTCAATCGGCATATGCGCAATGACAACCGTAACCGTACCGTGCTGCAAGCCGGTCTCGATCACATGATAGCCGTGAAAGCAGGCGCAGATCTGCTCCGGCCGCGCATTGGTCGTGCAGTCCCAGTCATGCGGTTCGGCGCCGCGCATCGCGTCACGGACGCAGCCGCCGACAATGCAGGCTTCAAATCCCGCATCCGCCAGAACGGAAAGCGCCGTCTGCACCGGCGCAGGCGGCAGAATATTCAGTGTATTCATATTGATTTTCCCTATACGAAATGTTCAGTCGGTAAAGCGCAGCTCGGTCTCCTGTCCGTCATGTGCGCAGTAGGTCTCCGGAAAGATGCTCCGTGCCAGCAGGAGATAGTCCTGCGGATTCGGCATTGACGGCGAATAATGCGTCAGCCAGAGCGTATGTGCGCCGGCGTCCTTTGCAATCTGCGCGGCCTCAGTAAACATCATATGCTTCGTCTCATGCGCCTTTGCGAGCTTTTCCGGCTCGCCGTACATCCCTTCAAGGATCAGCAGATCGGCGTCCTGTGCGTATTCGGTGATCGCCGGAACGGGGCGCGTATCGGTGCAGTATGTGAGCGTCAGACCGCGCCGCGGCGCACCGAGTACCTGATGCTGATAATAGGTCACGCCCTCGAACTCCGCAGATTCCTGCTTTTGCAGCAATCCCCAGACACGCATCGGGATCCCCGCAGCTTTTGCGCGTTCGGGATCGAATTTGCCGATACGCGGCAGATGCAGCCGGTAGCCGCAGCAGGGCATCGTATGATTTACAGCAAAGGCGATGATCTCCAGTCCGGCAAAGCTGAGCTTTTCCGTCGGATTCGTAAACTCGATCAGTTCGATCCGGAACGGCAGCTCCGGCGCGATCACGCGCAGTCCCTCGACCGTTTTCCGCAGACCGGCCGGCCCGCAGATCGTCAGCGGTTCGGTGCGGCCTTCGAGTCCCATGGAGAGCAGAAGCCCCGGCAGTCCGCTGATATGATCCGCATGATAATGCGTAATGCAGAGCAGATCGAGCTTCTGCACAGAACGCCCCGCGCATTTCAGCGCGATCTGCGTTCCCTCGCCGCAGTCGATCAGCACGGACTGTCCCTCGTGCCGCACGATCAGGCTCGTCAGCCAGCGGTTTTTCATCGGCATCGTGCCGCCTGTTCCCAGCAATGCAGCATCCAGCATTTCAATTCTCCGTTTCTACTATAATTATCTGTTCACAGCATCTCGTCCGGACAGGCGACATACAGATCAATGTTGATCTCTGTGCCGGTCTCCATGCAGAAGCGCATGACCGCAGGCGACGGCGCAAGCATCGGCGTCGGCTCGTCATAGCGCACCAGCGGCACGACCACAAGCATCAGCTGCGCATCATAGGTCAGCTTGATCTTCCGCAGCAGATCAGCCTTCGTCAGCAGCGGATCAATCGTCTGCATCATCTGATTCGCCGTATCGAGCCGGTGACTTTTGACCGTCCCGAAGCGCCACTGTGCGATATCATACGGTACGCCGTTTGCGCGGACATCCCCGATGCGCCGCACGCTTTCCGGCGCAAGGCGCATGAATTTCGAGATCTCATCCGGATCGAATTTGCCGGATATCGTAAAATAGGTCATACATTCGGTTCGCTCCGCGTGATAATATACCCGCTGAAGCTCCATGCCCTCCGGTAGCTCCGCCATCAGCTCTGCCCTCCGATCAGTTCGCGGATCTCGTGTTCAGCCGCACGCATTTCCGCTTCAAATTCCCTCGCCGAGATCCGCATTGCGCCGTTTCCGAAAATGATGAGCTGTTCCGGCCCGTCCGATGTCGCTACACGGACGCGGTATTTCTTTTGCAGTTCTTTGGAAACGCGCTCAATATACGCATCGGCAGTTTCCGCCTCTTTCGTATAGACCACGCTGACCGCACCGTGCTGTTCGATGTCACGGCCGTGCCCTTTGATCTTGTATGCATCAAACACGAGAATGACCTCGCATTTTCGGTATCCCTGATAATTTTGCAGGAGATACAGCAGCCTGTCACGGGCAAATTCCAGACTGTCCTTTGCAAGCTGCTTCAGCGAATCCCATGCAAATATGATATTGTAGCCGTCCACCAGCAGATATTCTTTCTCCGGCGGCGACGGAATTTTAATATTCCCCTCGGTCAGCTCGGCGGTCTTGTTCCGGCGCATGGCCTTCTGCTTATCGCGGTTGATCTTGCCGTATGTCCGCTCATAGATTTCCATCAGCTCGTCCTCACCTGCCGTCTGCATCTGCGGCCTGCGGACGGTCGGCTCCGGCGCTGATTCCTCCGCAAAATCATACTGATGCGGGAGCATCGCCGGCAGATGCATATACATCGGCACCTCCTGCCAGTTGACGAGAAATCCTGCGCCGTGCGAGCAAAACACCGAATCTGCGCTGTTTTCGAGATCGCTGTCCGCATCGTAGCCGGTCTGCGCGACCACTTCCTCCGCGTTGTGGCAGGGGCGGTATCCGCTGACTGAAAGCGTCAGACTGCCGCGCCCTTTCGTGTAGCTCAGTACAGCTGCCGCATAATCGTTCAGCTCAGAGACCGGCGCACTGCCCGTCAGGACAGCCGTCTCGCCGAGCATTTCGGGCGGATCAAACTGCCCCGCCATTTGCTGCAAATCGGTCATCGCCCTTCCGACGGATTCCGCCGGCAATTCAAGCGTAAAATCATAATACGGTTCGAGCAGGATACTCTCCGCCGAACGGAGTCCCTGCCGCACGGCGCGGTAGGTTGCCTGCCGGAAATCACCGCCCTCGGTATGCTTGATATGCGAACGCCCGCTGACCAGCGTGATCTTGATATCGGTGATCGGTGCGCCGGTCAGTGCGCCGATATGCGTTTTCTCCTGCAAATGCGTTAAAATCAGGCGCTGCCAGTTTTTGTCGAGCGTATCCTCCGGACAGCGCGTGCCGAATTGCAGACCGCTTCCCTGCGGCAGCGGCTCCAGCAGCAGATGCACCTCTGCATAATGCCGCAGCGGTTCATAATGACCGACGCCCTCAACTGCCTCTGCAATCGTTTCGCGATAGGTGACGGTGCCGCTGTCGAAAGTCACATCATAACCGAAACGCGCCGCGATCTGCGCAGTCAGCACCTCAAGCTGCACCGCGCCCATGAGCTGCACATAGATTCCCCGCGCGCGCGGCTCCCACATCACATGAAGCTGCGGATCCTCCGCTTCGAGCTGCTTCATCTGTGCGAGTGCCTCCTGCGCGGAGATCTGCTCCGGCAGGATCATGCGGTAGCGCATGACCGGCGTGAGAAATGCGGCATCTGCATCCTGACAGCAGCCGAGTCCCTGACCTGCATAGGCCGCAGACAGTCCCGTCACCGCACAGACAGCACCCGGCTCCGCTTCCTCCGCAGCAACATATTTTGCACCCGAATAAAACCGGATGCCGGTGATCTTTTCGGTATATTCCGTGTGATCCGCACCGGTATAGCGGATCTCGTCGCGGCTGTGCAGCATCCCGCCGCGCAGCTTGAGAAATGTCAGGCGGCTGCCCTTTGCATCGACAGAGATCTTGAATACGCTTGCGCCGAATGCTTCTGTCCGCACCGGCTCCTGTGTGTAATCCGTCAGAACGGAAAGCAGCGATTCGGTTCCGGTGAGATCGCGCGCCGAGCCGAAGCAGACCGGAAAAATCCTCCGCTGCGCAACGGCATCACAGATCATGCCCTGCGGGAGCGTGTCCGTATCAAAATATTCCGTCATGAGCTGCTCCGAGCAGGCCGCTGCGTGTTCGCACAGTGCTTCATACGGCACATCAAACTGAACGCAGTTCGGTGACAGTCTCCCCTGCAATTCCTGAAGCAATGCCGTTTCGGTGCGGTCGGAAAGATCCATTTTATTGACAAACAAAATCACCGGAACGCCGTTTCGCTCCAGCAGATTCCAGAGTGTGCGCGTATGGCTTTGCACACCGTCCGTCCCGCTGATGACAAGCACCGCATAATCAAGCACCTGCATGATGCGTTCAGTTTCCGCGGAAAAGTCAACGTGTCCCGGTGTATCCAGCAGCGTGAATACGGTCTCGCCGAGTGTCAGCGATGCCTGATGCGCAAAGACGGTGATGCCGCGGCTGCGCTCGATCTCATTCGTATCGAGCCACGAATCGCCGTGATCGACTCTGCCGCGCTTCCGGATCTCGCCCGTGCGAAAGAGCAGCGCTTCTGCAAGCGTTGTCTTTCCGGCATCGACGTGTGCCATCAGTCCGACCGTCAGTTGTTTCATTTGAATCCCCCCCGCAGCAGAATGCCGCTGTTATTTCAGCAATCCCTCATCCGCAGCGCGGCGGATCAGCTCCATCGCGAAATCGCCGAGCTGCGCAGAGCCGTCGTAGACCGGCCTGATCCGCCCTTCGACCTGTTCGCGGCGTGTACCGTGAGAAAGCCACGATTCGCCGTGCTTGCTGTAATTGAGCATGAGCGGCTGCACCCGGTCAAGCGCATTCGCAAAACGCGCCTCCGGTGTGGACTGCGCTTCAAATTCCTCCCAGAGCTGCCGCAGATAAGCGCCCTGTTCCGGCGGCAGCAGCCCGTAAAGACGATCCGCAGCCTTCTGCTCGCGTTCCGCCTTTGTCGCATTGCCTGCCGCATCATAGGCATAGGTATCGCCAGCGTCGATCTCAACAACATCATGGATCAGCACGGTCGTCAGCACCTTTGCCAGATCGACAGGCTCATTTGCATACTCCTGCAGAACGATCGCCAGCATTGCCAGATGCCACGCGTGTTCGGCATCATTCTCGGAGCGGTCTTCATGCAGCACGCGCGTCCTGCGATATACATTTTTCATCTTGTCCATTTCGAGCAGAAAGCCGATCTGCTCGGCAAATCGCTTTTCCTTATCGTTCATATCAGAAAACCTCCGTTCACGGGAATGATCTGTCCGGTCAGGAATCCGGCGCGCTCGGAGCAGAGAAATGCGATGACCTCCGCACAGTCCTCCGGTGTGCCGATTCTGCCGAGCGGCGTTTCCTCTGCAAGCGCCTGCATCGTTTCGGCATCGTGCATCCGGTTCATGTCGGTGTCGATCACACCGGGCGAAATACAGTTGACGCGGATACCGGAGGGGCCTACTTCCTTGGCCAGTGCCTTTGTAAAGCCGATGATACCGGCCTTTGCAGCAGAATAATGCACCTCACAGGCGGCGCCGGTCTCGCCCCAGACGGACGCGACATTGACGATCACGCCGCTGTGCTGCCGGAGCATTTGGGGCAGGAGACGCTTTGTCAGATGCATCGCGCCGCCGAGATCGACGGTCATCAGCCGGAGCGCATCTGCATCGGAGATATCCTGATAAAGCCCTGTCAGTGCGATGCCGGCATTGTTGACGAGCGCGTCGATTTTGCCGTATCTGCGCAGGATATCCTCTGCCATGCGGCCAATCTGCGCAAAATCGCCGAGATCCGCCTGCACTGCCTCGCCGCCGGTCTCCGCAGCGATCTGCATGGCCTTTTCACCGGCGCTGCAATAATGCACCAGCACCGTATAGCCGTCTGCGGCAAGGCGCCGTGCCGATGCTGCGCCGATGCCCCGTGATGCGCCTGTGACCAGTGCGATCATAGTATACCTCCGATCACTGAAAATGAAATTTGATTGAATGCATTGCACTTTTCGCCATAATATGTTATAATAGCGTTGTTCCCGGCTGCATTTGCAAAAAGCGGCCGGAAAGAATCTGTCAGAAAGGTTGTGATCCGAATGGATCAGGGATTGATCGACCGCATCAACGAGCTTGCGCATAAGGCAAAGACAGTCGGGCTTGATGAGGCCGATATCGCCGAGCGCGAGGTGCTCCGCAATCAGTACCGCGAGGCATTCCGGCGCAGTCTGGTCGGTACGCTCGAAAGCACTGTCATCGTCGATGAAAAAGGCAATGTCGTCCGCCGCGTCGCCGATGCCAAAAAGGAAAAAGCATAACTGTACTTATTATAACATGATGCCGTGATCTTGTCAAGAAATCCGGCTGCACACTGTCCGGAATCCGGCAGCAATGCTGCGGATCTCTGTGCAAATCGGCAGTTGGATGTCATTTCTATTGACAAAAAAACGGAATCAGAGTATAATAGTAAACTGGATTTGCGGCGGACAGAATCGCAGATCCGAATGAATAAAGCGAGGTGTCATATGAAAAAATGGATCTCCCTTGCGGCGGTCACTGTCTCCTGTCTGAGTGCCGTTTATCTCGGCAGCAGTACGGCGTTTGCCGCGGACACGCAGTCCCCGAAAGAGGGCTGGCAGGAAGAGGACGGAAAACGGTTCTATTATCAGGATGACAAGCCTGTCACGGGCTGCATGACGATCGACGGCATCCCTTATGTATTCGCGAAAAACGGTGCGCAGAAGGTCGGCTGGCAGACCTACGGCGAGGCGGAAAACGCAAAGCGCTATTTCTACAGCACGAACGGCGATGCGATCTTCGGCTGGATCAAATGGCGCGGCGAGATGTACTATGTCTCAAAGGAAAACGGCAAGCTGACCGGTGACAGCCAGCTTGATGACGGAACCGAAATGCTCTTTGACGGTTACGGCGTCCGCGCTCTCTGGCAGCAGACGGAGGACGGCGTCTGGTTCATTCCAGATGCAGACGGTGAGCTGACGATCGACGGCGTGCCGTATCTCTTTGACAGCAAGGGCATTCTGCTGACCGGCTGGCAGACTGCTTCCGACGGCATCCGGCGATTCTATTCCGAGCTGGATCATACTATTTATACCGGCTGGATCCTCAGTGATACCATGCCGCGGCGCTATGCGGATCCTGAACGCGGAATGCTGACCGGCTTGCAGCAGATCGACGGCAAGACCTATTATTTCGACAGCGAAGGCTATATGCAGACCGGTGAGGTCACGATCAATGGCAGAACCGTCATCCTCGGTGAAGACGGCGTGATGCTGACCGGCTGGAGCGGAGAGGGCGCTGACAGGAAGTATTATGATCCGGAGACCGGCGAAATGGCGGTTGGATTCAAGACGATCGGCGATTCCACATATTATTTCGAGGAGGACGGCACTCTTCGGCACGGCTGGTCTGCCATGCAGGGCAGAATGCGCTATTTCGATCCGGAGACCGGTGCAATGTTCCTCGGACTCAGACAGATCGCCGGAAACCTCTACTACTTCGAGGAGGACGGCTATCTCCATACTGAGTGGCTCACCGAGAACGGCAGCAAATACTATTTCGACACAGCGACCGGACAGGCATGGAAGGGCGAGCATACGCTCGGCGGCGTGACCTATTGCTTCCGCGATGACGGAACCATGCTGACCGGCTGGGATATCACAGAATCCGGCAAGCGCTATTTCGATCCGGAGACCGGCGCAATGGCGGTCGGTCAGTATATCATAGACGGCACAGCTTATACATTCGGCACGGACGGCTATGTGCAAACCAGTCAGGTCGGCCCCGACGGTGTTCGCCGTTATTTCGATGATAACGGCAATCCGCTGACCGGCTGGCAGACGATCAACGGCAAAAAGGTCTATCTGCTCTCGGACGGTGCGGCGGCCTCCGGCGCAGTCAATTTAGACGGCAAGCTCTATGTCTTTGATGCCGACGGTTCGACAGCGGTCGGCTGGTATACTGATAAATCCGGCGCAAAGTATTACGCCGGTACGGACGGCATCGCGCGCACCGGCTGGCAGGAGATCGACAAAAAATCCTACTTCTTCCTCCAGGACGGAAAAATGGCTGTCAATACCGCGATCGACGGCTATCAGATCGGTGCAGACGGCATCGCGAGAACACAGCTCGCTGCGACTGTAGACACGCTGCTCGGCTATACGAACAGAACCCCGAACGGGATTTATTCCTACTGCGTCAGCCACTACTGGTATTCCAAGATCGAGGCAACGCGCTCGGTCAATCAGCTTCTGAATGCGGGCTGGATCAATCTCGTTACCTATACGGTCAATAACCGCGCTGCTGTCTGCTATTATCTTGCTGCCACCTATGATTATTTTCTCCAGCGCGCAGGCTATACGACACGCATGGTACACTCCTATCACGGTACCGGCGACCATTACTGGTGTCAGGTTCTGATTGACGGCGTATGGCACAACTACGATCCGACTTATACGAACCGCGGTGATATTTCGTGGAATTATCAGATCTCCCTCGGTAATTATATCGTCCTCGGATATCTGACAGTCGATTACGATGCACGCGGCGCATATGTCGGCTATAATTACACACCTGCTTAAAAACTGAAAGGATCCCGAAATGAAAAAGTATTTTGGATTTGGTATTGTCTCACTGCTTGCAGCCGGAATGATGACCGGCTGCGGAGAATCCATCGCGGAAGGAAACAGCGATATCATCGAAGTGACCGGCACATCTGTCACATCGGTTACGGCGGACACAACAAACTCCGATGCGAGAACCACGACGGAAGATGCGTCCGCCGTTACAGAGACAACAACAGAAGCAGCTGAACAGAAAAAAGCTGCCGAAACAACTGCGGCGGCGGAATCCACCGCAGATGAGCCGGCAGCGACTGCTGCGCCGGAGAACAGTGAAGCATCCGCGACCGAAGCTCCCGCCCAGCAGCAGGAGCAGCCGCAGACCACTGAACCCCCCGTAGAAGAAAAGCCCTATCTGCTGGACGAACTGAAGCTCGGTGAGAGCTGTGCGGACTATGTCGCGGCGCATCCCGACTGCCGTCAGGAAACGGCACCGAGCTGCATCGGCAAGGGTGAGGATCATGTTTATACCTATGCTGATTATACACTTTATTCCTATGTCGAGGACGGCAAGGAATCTCTGCGCGAGATTGCGATTACCGGCGGTGACTTTGAGACCAGAAAGGGCATCCGCATCGGCAGCACGACCGCAGAGGTCACGGCAGCATACGGAGAGCCGGAAGAGCCCGGCTTCTATTCCTACCAGACCGAAGACGGCCGCCTGCAAATCTTCTTCGACGGAGACACAGTTTCAAAGCTCGACTTTTTCGTGAACCAGTGATCTTCTGATCACATCAAAAACCACTTACGAATACACCTGCTGCTTTTTGTCTACTGCGCTGTTTCGTTCGGATCGGTCAGTAATCTGCGCATTTGCGGGATCTTGAACAGGATCACTGCCGCAATGATTGTCAGGATGATCTCCGGAACCATATACGCCGCATTATACACAAGGCTGTAGGTGTATTTGTTGTTTGCGACAAAACTCAGGTCATCCCAGATTTTGCCGGTCGTTGCGAATACAAATGCACCGCTGATGAAGTGCGAGAGAAAGCGCAGCATCAAAGCCGTGACAATGCCGAGGATCCAGCCGGCGAGCCCTTTCTTTCGTGCAAATCCCGCCAGACCCAGCACGGTATATGCAATGATGTAATCGAACAGGATGCAGGCAGTCAGCATACCGGGAGTCAGCCCCCAGCCGAACAGACCGTCTTTGACAGCGCCCTCCGCAAACTGGAAAGCAGCAAACAGGAACGATACGCCGAGTCCCTTGCCGATGCCGTATTTGATGCTGAAAATGCAGATCGGCAGCATGGACACCAGCGTGATCGAACCGCCGAACGGAAGCAGCTTCCGGAACGGCGTGATCAGGCTCAGCACGATCGCCAGTGCAAGCATCAGTGCGCCCTCAACGAGCATTTTAGTTTTCTGTTTTTTCATGATTTTTCTTTCCTTTCCACAGTGCTGTAATGAAATTATATTGATCATGCAAGCTGCCGGAGCAGGATGCGGAGATCCGTACCGTCGAGAATGCCGTCTGCATTGCAGTCTGCCAGTGCGATCGCCGCATCGGAGAGCTGCATTCCGGGGCATTCATTGATAAAGCGTGCGATCGTCAGGATGTCATCCGCATCCAGAATGCCGTTACCGGACACATCGCCGGTGCAGCCGGTCTGCGGATCCGCAGCGGCAAAGCAGAGCCCGTGATTTCGGCAGAACTGCTCTACGGCGCCGCCTGACTCACCGAATACCGTATGCGCTCCGGCAAGCGAATTGCAGAGCAAGGTGCTGATGCCGCCGAATGCATATTCTGTGCCGTCTGCGGGATTCGTGAAATACTCCGGAATGAAAATGCCGGTCGCTTCGGATGCAAGCGCTGTTACAACGGCTTCCGTCCCGCGCAGCTCACAGATGAGCCCGTCAGCGCTGAACTGTATCGGCTCGATGCGCGCATCGTTTTGTACGCCGATCTGATAATACTCGAATTCATCAATGGGGCTGAAAATATTTGTGATGCAGAGAATGCGGAGCGTCTCACCCGCTTTCAGCGTGATTTGTTCGGTATCTGCGGTACGGGAGCCGTCCGGCAGATAGACATAGGCCGTCATCGCATCATTCAGATCGGGAAGAACGAGTGAATAGCTTCCGTCCGCCGGTGCCGTGAATGTGAAGATACGCTGCGAACCGCTTCTGCCGCGGACGATATGCCGCAGTTCATCGCAGCGGAGCGCGGTCTCGGAATCGGCGGCTTCCGCTTCGATCAGCGGATCATTGATGTTCTCCGGACAGACCTCATAAGCCCATACCAGCTCGCCGGTATAATTGCCGAGACCGGTGAAACGGAGAAAGCCGGTGCCTGCGGTATCGCCCGCGAGATCGGATCGAAGCTGATAATCGGTGCCTTCGGTGAGCAGTGTTTCACCGTCGTAAACGGTATATTCCGGCAGCTGACCGTTTCGCAGTTCACCGATCTGCACATTGCATTCGCCGAGCAGACGGTAATCTTCCCGGATCGTGATGTCGGCCGTTCCGGTCTCGGAATTGCTGTAAAAGCGGATGCAGATCTGATATGTCTGATCCGGAACCGTTTCGATTTCGGCTGACTGACTGCCCGCCCCGTACAGCTCGCAGACCGATCTGCCGCTGCTGTCAAATACCGTGACAACGCTGTTCCGGAAGTTCGATTTGCTGATGAAGCAGCGGTCAGTCTGCGGTGTCCAGTCCTTGCAGACCGCAGTTCCCGGCTCGGTGATGTCAAATGAGTATGTTCCTGCTGTCAGTGTGCCGCTGCTCTGCGCCGGCAGAATGAAAAATTCCGCAGATGCGCTGCCGCAGTACCGCCCGATGCCTTCGATCTCCAAAGTATGCCGGCCGCATCCGGTCAGATCGGAGCTGCTCCAAACGACATAGTCAATATCCTCATGGAGCAGTCTTCCCTGATCGGTGATTGTCAGCGGCGGAAGAACCTGCTCGCCGGTAAACTGCATATTGCTGACCGAGATATCCGTTTCGGAGATCAGCGGCTTCTCTCCGGCGAGTGTCACGACACGGCTGCGCAGCGGATCGGCTTCCGGTTCACCGGCAATGCGCAGCACATATTGTCCGCTGCTGACTTTTACCGGTTCTTCATCGGAAATCTGAAAACTGTTGAGCGGATTGCTGAGATCGGTCAGCCAGCCGGAAACGGGATAGCCGTCCGCAGCAATGAGCATCAGATCACGGTTTTCGTACAGCCGGAAAAAGTACTGATTCCGGTTATGTGCAAACGGAACATCAATCTCAATTTCGGCATCGGTCGGGGCGCCGTTTTCCGTGATGCGGCTGCTTTCCGTAACCGATTTCAGCATCACCGCTGCATAGCCGGTGTATTTGCCGACGCCCTCAGCCAGCAGACAAAGTTCCTTCGGCTGCGTGCAGGGGATCGTATGTGTCATATAATCTGTCCCCTCTGTCAGCAGACTGCCGTCCGCTGCCGTCACAGTGATCGGCGGGAGCGAAGTGCCGATCAGCTCGGTTGATTCCGTTTTGATGTCCAGATCACTGAGCAGCTGCTTCTGATCGAGGATGATAAAGCCGTAGCTGAAATATTCGTCATCCAACGGATCGCGGTTGCTGATCAGGATACGGTATTCCGTTCCGGCTTCCAGCTGTGTCTCCAGCCCGTCGAAGGAATTGACGCTGAATTTATTGTATGAGCTGGAGGAATTTCCGTTCGCTTTTGAGATGCTCAGATCTGTGTCAACGACGGTGTTCTGATCCTTGTCATAATAATTCGTCAGAATTGCGTTCTCATAAATCGCCGGGGATGCAAATGTCCGGATCGTATAGGTGCCGCTGTGTTCCGGTGTGAACAGGCAGGTGATGTAGTTCTCCTCCGGCATTCCGGTCACGGTATAGGGGCTATCCGCTTCG
>CAMOOV010000070.1 GCA_946621745.1 uncultured Ruminococcus sp. | reverse complement strand
CCCGCTTTGACTCCTAGCAGCTTTCCGAGCTTCTCATTGATGATGATGCCGGTATCATCGGGTGTCAGCACCGATTTCGTTTTGCGGTCTCGCATTACAATGAATGTACCGAAATGTTCAGGCTGATCCGGAACGGTGAGCGTTGCCGAATAGCTTTTGCCGTTCGCACGGATCGTCACGGTACGCATCATGCCGAACTGATAATCCGTGATGCTTTCCGTATTGTCAACCGCTTCCAGTATGGTGTCGTGATGCTCGCTGCTGCCGTCAAAAATGCCGAGCAGATCGTATACGAAGATCTGTTCATATTGCAGATCAACGATCGCCGAGACTGCGTGATACAGCCCGAAGCCGGTCACGAGCAGAGCCGTGCTGCCGCAGATGCCGATGACAGTCATGAAAACTCTGCTGCGGTAGCGGAAGAGATTCCGAGCCGTGATCTTGAACCGAAAGCTGCGTCTTGACCAGAACCGCTTGAACCTTTCCAGCAGAATGCGCTTTCCCTTACGCGGCGGCTTTGGACGCATCAGCAGGGCAGGGGATTCGCGCAGCGTAGTATAGCAAGCAGCGAATGCAGTCACACCGGTACAGAGCACCGCCGCAGTCAGACATACGAGCGCCCAGTCCCAGCGGTACGGACAGCTGATCTGCGGATAGCGATACATCATGCCATAGCAGTTGAAAATCACCCGCGGGAATACCTGAAAGCCGACAGCTGTTCCGACAGCGGTTCCGAATACGCTTGCCAGCACTGCATACAGCACAAACTGAACCGAAATGCTGCCGGTCGTATAGCCGAGCGCCTTGAATGTGCCGATCTCGGTGCGCTGCTCCTCGACCATGCGCGTGATGGTCGTCAGGCAGACCAGTGCTGCCACGAGAATGAAAAACACGGGGAAAATGCGGGCGATCCGGTCTACGCGATCCGCATCGGTACCGAAGCCGTCCCATCCGGGATCGGCTGTCCGGTCGAACGCGTACCATGTGATGCCGTCGGCGTACTGATTAACAGCTGCAACGGCTTTTTCGTATTTCTCCTCGCCGGATTCGAGCTTTTTCTTTGCATCTTCGAGTTTTTCGCGCTCTGCGGATTCCTGCTCATCCAGCTCAGCCTTTTTATTATCCAGCGCTTCCTTTGCGCTCTTAAATTCATTCGTATATTTGAACAGCTCTGCCTTTGCATCCTCAAGCTCGGTTTTGGTGCTGTCCAGCTCCTTCTCAGCCTTGCGGAGCTGACGGCGGCTGAGTGTGATCTGCTCCGCATCCGACTGAATCTGCTCGGCTTCCTTTTCGAGCAGTACGCTCTGATTTGTCAGATACAGGCTGATCGTGTCCTCCAGAACCGTTTTTTCCTCGGTATGTATCTTCGTTTGGAAGAACTCCGTCATTTTTCCGGAGACATCGAATTCCTCGGAATCATAGGCGGACATCTCATCAATGATCGCCTGCAAATCATCGGAATAGGGCGGTGTCACACAGGTGTTGCGGTAGCCGCCGAGCATTCCTACCACATAGCGAATCCGTTCCGCCTGTTTATTCAGCTCCTCGATCCGGCCGTTTGCCTTGGCTTCTTTGGCATCGAGCGTTTTCTGCTGCTGCTCAATCGGCGCGAGCTTCTCGCTGTATTCCTTATAGGATGCATCATAGAGCTTTTGCTTCTCAGCGAGATCAGCTTCGGTCTCCTGAAGCTGCTTTTCCGCGCTTTCAAGCTCTTTTTCGGCTTTGGTGCGGACTTCCTTCAGCAGATCGCATCCTTTTTCATATTCTGCCCACCCGTCATCCAGCTCCTTGCGGCTCTTGCTGAGCGAGACATCTGCATCAGAGAGAATCTGCTGCTTATGAGAATCCGAAAGCTCTTTGGAATCCTTTATCAGCGTATCCGCAGCATCGGACACGATTGTCCGGTAGCTGTCGGTAAAGCTGTTGACATTCGCAGTCTCCGTCAGTGTCAGAAATACATCGGTATACACTTCCGAATCGAAGGCTTCGGAAGGCACGATCAGAAAGCAGTCGATCCGGCCGGTGCCGATCGCAGCGGTACCGCGCTCAAAGCCCGTATACATCGACCAGTCTGCGATACCGACGATCTGATAATCCTTGACGGAAAGAATCGTTTTGTCAGGATCATCGGGCACAATGTTCACAATGTCGCCGATTGCGTATTTATCTGCATAGCCGGAATCCAGCAGACATTCGTCTGATTTCTCAGGCAGTCTGCCCTCAATAACAGAGGGCTGATTGATCTGCGGCCCGGTCTTTCGCGTGTTTCCGGGCAGGCTGTAGATCTGCACAACCGCATCCGCAGAATGTTCTTTTACAGGCAGAAACGCCGTTTCGGAGTATCCGCCGTAAAGCTGCGCGATGTCTCTGCGTTCGGCGAGCGTATCCAGCTCGTCATCACAAAAGCCTGCATTGGAAAGCAGATGCAGATCCATGAGACCGGTCTCACGGTAATACTGTTCGGCGGAATCCTTCATATCAGGCCCCGATGCTTTCAGTCCGGCGAAGAATCCGGTGCTGATTGCAATGATGCCGAACAGAGAAAGAAAGCGTTCCTTAGTACGCAGCGCACGGCGCAGCGTATTGCGAAGAAGCGTGTTTTTTTTCATCCCATCTCCCTGTATTACCAGATGATCTCCGACACGGGAACCGGCTCTGCCTGCACCGTGATTTCAGAGACCTGTCCGCCCCGCAGCTCGATGACCTTATCCGCCATCGGTGTCAGTGCGCGGTTATGAGTAATGATGATGACAGTCATGCCGTCTGAGCGGCAGCAATCCTGTAAAAGATGTAAAACCGATATGCCGGTCTGATAATCAAGCGCACCGGTTGGCTCGTCGCAGAGCAGCAGCTTCGGCTTTTTCGCGAGCGCTCTTGCAATGGAAACGCGCTGCTGTTCGCCGCCGGAAAGCTGAGCGGGAAAATGCGATGCGCGATCCTCCAGTCCGACCTTACGCAGCATTTCGAGCGGAGATGCTGCGCTTTTAATGATATCAGATGCGAGCTCGATATTCTCGATTGCAGTAAGATTCTGAACGAGATTATAAAACTGGAACACAAATCCGATATCCTCTCGGCGATAGCGCGTCAGTTCACGCTGATCGAGCCCGTCGATGCGATAGCCGTCTATGACGATCTCGCCGCTGTCGCACTGATCCATACCGCCGAGCAGATTCAGCACGGTCGTTTTGCCGGCACCGGAAGGGCCGACGATGATCGCCAGCTCACCCTTTTCGATCTCAAAGCTGACATGATCGGCTGCGCGGACATGGATTTCATCTGTGCGGTAATCCTTGCAGACATCCTTGAGCTGCACAAATGCCATAGGCGTTCCTTTCTTTACACTGCGTCCGGATCATAGACCATGACATCCGGCAGCAGGCGGTATTTTTCATTGAAATCCAGTCCCCAGCCGACAACAAACAGATCCGGGATCTCAAATCCGCTGTAATCCGGATCGACCATATCTTTCAGCCCGGGGAGTCTTCTGGACGGTTTATTGAGCAATGCCGCGATGCGGACGGACTTTGCGCCGTGCTCGGTATAATGCCGCTTGACCAGATCCATTGTCTGGCCGGTATCAACGATATCCTCAATGATAAGCACATCGCGGCCGGTGACATTGATCTCACGCCCAAGCTCAAAGACCGGAATGCCGGAAGGATTTACATCGTCAAAGTAGGAATGTACCTTTATAAAATCTAGCTCGCACGGAACGGTCAGTGCTCTGACGAGATCGGCGGCGAAGAATGCAGCACCGCGGAGCGTACAGAGAAGCAGAACCGGATTATCCTCTGTACTGCCTGCATAATCGGCAGAAATAGATGCAGCAAGCTCAGAGATACGGCTGCGGATTTTGTCATTCGGGATCAGTGTAGTAAAAGCCTGTGACATGGCAAAAATTTCCTTTCAAATCGCATATATTCTGTTAAAGATAGATAGAATATCACATACCGCATTTATTATATCATGATTCAGCCAAAAAGTCAATGGATTCTGTCTAGTTTTTGTATTTAATGTATATTTTTGTTATTATTCAAATTTATTATACAAATTGTATATTATGACAAATGAAATCTGCCATATCAGAGAAAAAGACTCGGCTTAAGGGTTGAATTTTCGGCGCTGATATGGTATAATAATGCAAAGGGGGTGTCAATGTGGTTGAACAAACACCGAAAACCCAACACCTGATTGACATACTGACCGAAATGGGCAGTGTTGTGATTGCATTCTCCGGCGGCGTGGATTCTTCATTTCTGCTGACCGCAGCGCAGAAAGCACTCGGCGATAAGGTGTTGGCCGTAACAGTTGACTCTGCGTTTTCACCCGCAAATGAGACGGAGGAAGCGGTCGCCTTCTGCCGGAGCAGAGGGATTATGCACACGGTTTTGACAGTGAATCCGCTCTCTGACCGCAGGATTGCAGATAATCCGCCTGACCGCTGCTATCACTGCAAGAAGATGCTGTTCTCAGAGATTCTTCGTATTGCTGAAAGACGCGGAATCCCGTATGTATGTGAAGGAACACACGCCGATGATCTGACGGATTACCGGCCGGGTATGCGTGCCGTATCTGAGCTTGGTATCCGCAGTCCGTTAGCCGAGGCAGGCCTGACCAAAGCCGAGATCCGTGAAGCCTCCAGGGCTCTTGACATCCCGGATTGGGATCGTCCGGCAATGGCCTGCCTTGCATCCCGGATCCCTTACGGCGAGCCGCTCACGGCGGATAAGCTCGGTATGGTCAACCGCGCTGAACAGATTTTGCACAGTCTTGGGATGACACAGATTCGTGTGCGGATGCACGGCACTATGGCGCGCATCGAAGCACTCCCGGATGAGTTTGAAAAGCTGCTTGCTGAACGGATTACGGTTTCTGCGAAAATGAAAGCGCTTGGGTTCTCATATATCGCGCTGGATCTTCAGGGCTACCGAACAGGCAGTCTCAATGAACTATTGTAAATCTGCCGCATCATGCGGTGAAATCAGGAGGTATACCATGGCTTGCTTTATCGTACCGACAACAGAGGCGATCGTTACAACGATCGCGAACAGAATCGTCAAAAAGCATGAATGTCAGAAACCGGCAGAGGAGACTGAAAAGCTGCCGTTTTCCGTAAAACTGGGCTGGCTGAATAAGCTGCTGTGGGGCGGCTCTGCGCTGCTGGCCTTTGAGCATCTCTGGCACGGCGAGATCCAGCCCTTTTTCCCGTTCCTCACGGCAGCATCTGATGCACAGGCGACAGCGGAAATGCTGCATGAAATGGCGACATCCGGTGTCGCAATGGCGGTGCTTGTCACGCTGGTCTGGGGCGTGATGGTGCTGATCGCCGGCAGGCTTGAAAAGCAGAAAGCACTTCCGTTGCATCAGGAGGTGACGGAGTCATGACACTGCTCATTGCAATGATTTCCGCCGTGATCGCGACAGCGGTCTGGTATCAGAGCGAAAAGGCACGGAAGCTGCACATCGGCACACTGGCGCTGATGTACTGGGGTGCATCGCTGATGTGGCTTGTTGATGCGGCTGTTGAATATGCTGAGCTGCGTGCGGAGTTTTTTGCACCGGCTGCTGCCGATATGCTGAATGATACATTCCTCGGTCTGTCTGTTACGGTGCTGGGACTTGTGATCTGGCTGGTGATTGTACTGGTCAGGGATCCGCTCGGCACGGTGCGGAATCTGCTGCAAAAGCATCATGGATAAGCAGGAAACTGCCGCGTTGCTCGAAGCTGTAGCGCGGCATCAGATCACGCCGGAGGATGCTTTGCAGAAACTGAAGCAGGCACCGTTCGTTGATCTTCAATATGCGAAAATTGATCTTCACCGCGGCCTGCGACAGGGCGTTCCGGAAGTCATTTACGGCGCCGGCAAAACTGCGGAGCAGATCATCGGCATTGCACAGGCCATGCTGCAAAACGGTCAGGATCGGATCCTGATGACGCGGATTGATGCGGAAAAAGCGGATCGGATCGCCGCCGAAATGCCGCTGCATTATCATGAGCCGGGGAAAATCGGCATGATCGGTGAAATGCCCGAACCGGACGGCATCGGCACTGTTCTGATCGTCACAGGCGGCACGAGCGATCAGCCGGTCGCGGAGGAGGCAGCCTTTACCGCGGCGGCACTCGGCAACCGCGTGGAGCGGCTCTATGATGTCGGCGTCTCCGGACTTCACAGGCTGTTTGCGCATATCGACGAAGTCATGTCGGCAAGTGTGATTATTGCAGCAGCCGGCATGGAGGGCGCTCTCGCAAGCGTCGTGGGCGGACTGGCAGACTGTCCGGTGATCGCTGTCCCGACAAGTGTCGGATACGGCGCATCATTCGGCGGGCTTTCGGCGCTGCTGTCGATGCTCAATTCCTGCGCAAGCGGCGTCAGTGTCGTCAATATTGACAACGGCTTCGGTGCAGCCTATCAGGCAAGCATGATCAATCACATCGGAGGAAAAAATGCAAACACTCTATCTTGAATGCGGAATGGGCGCAGCAGGCGATATGCTGACGGCTGCATTGCTGGAGCTGCTGCCCGACCGCAGTCTTTTTATTGATAAGATGAATGCGCTCGGTCTTCCGGGCGTTTCGGTCTCTGCGGAGCGGATCACAAAGCAGGGCATCATGGGAACACAGATGCATATTCTGATCGACGGTCAGGAGGAGGAAGCGGCGGATGACAGTGCGCATCATGCCCATGAGCATCATCATCCGCATGAGCATAAGCACGGGCAAGATCATCATCATGAACACGAACATTCGCATCATCATGCATCCATGCAGGATATAACAGAAATGATCGGCGGACTGGATCTGTCCGATGCCGTAAAGCAGAAAGCTGTTGCTGTCTATCAGCTCATTGCGGAAGCGGAGAGCCATGCACACGGGTGCGATGTTTCGGAGATCCATTTCCATGAGGTCGGTACGAAGGATGCTGTTGTAGATATTATCGGTGTCTGCCTGCTGATGGAAATGCTCGCGCCGGAGCGAGTGATCGTTTCGCCTGTTCATGTCGGCAGCGGTCATGTCTGCTGTGCGCACGGGATCCTGCCGGTTCCGGCACCTGCGACGGCCTATATCCTGCGCGGTGTACCGATCTGCACGGGCGTCATCAAGGGTGAGCTGTGTACGCCGACCGGCGCCGCACTGCTGAAAACATTTGCAGATGAATTTGCGGCGATGCCTGTCATGCGCATTTCGCAGACCGGCTATGGCTTCGGCAAAAAGGAATTCCGGCGGCTGAACTGCGTCCGCGCATTTCTCGGTGAGATGAATGCACCGCGTGAGCAGATCGCTGAGATCGTCTGTAATCTCGACGATATGACAGGGGAGGAGTTGGCGTTTGCACAAGAAATACTTCTGAAAAACGGTGCACTTGATGCGTTCACAACGCCGGTCCTTATGAAGAAGGGCCGCCCTGCCGTGATGCTGACCTGTCTTTGCAGGCCGGAGCAGCGTGAGACAATGACAACACTGATCTTCCGCCATACCTCTACGCTCGGTGTACGCATTCATCTATGCGAACGCGATACACTGACTCGCCGCACCGAACAGGTCGAAACCGTATTCGGTTCTGTCCGAATCAAATGCGCCGAGGGATTCGGCGTAGTACGGGAGAAGCCGGAATACGATGACATGGCACGGATCGCAGCGGAGCAGTCGCTTTCTGTCCGCGAGGTCACGGAGATCGTGCGAAGGGTGCGCGGAGATCAGAGTCATGAACAATAAGGTCAGTCAGCTGTTTCCGTCCTTTTTCGCAATGCTGGAACGATATGCTAAAAATATCAAGCAAGCAACGGCTGTGCAGATTCTGATTGTTCCGCTGTTTGCAATTTTCTATTCTCTATGGGCTGTTTACCGAATGGCAGCGCAGATCCCGATCACAAGGGCGCATACTGTATTGATGTGGCTTGTGCCTGCGCTTGGGATCTGTCTGGTGTATCTGCCGTCAAAGTCTCTGCGCGATTCTCCGTTCTGGATCTTTCGCATTCTGTTTTTCTGCCTAGCATGGTATGTGAATCTCTCGGTACTGTCGAATTTTGAGGAAATGTACGGTGCTTCATCGGAGGCAGAAATCATTGCGTACAGTGATTTTCCCGCGTGGCTGGTCTTCTGGATCATTTTCTTCGCAGCTTACGCGGGGCTAAGGGCTCTGCTGGATGCGGCAGTCAGCAAAGAGGGCAGGATCCGGAAATTTTTGCTGGATTCGGGCGTTCTCTGGTCGCCGTTCCCGCAAACGGAACAGAAAGAGAAACGGCGCGGAGCCCTGCGCCGTTCGATCCTGATGACCTTGCTGTTCCTGATCGCACTTGCCCTGACCGCTGCGGGCTTTTATCTGTCACATCATTTCCCGAATATGGATATTGACGCGGTCATGTTCACGGTTCGGTTTGCGAACGGCAATTACAGCACTGAGGTGCGGACAACTGTGATACTGATCGCGGCCGGCGTGGTGCTTGCCGCAGTGATCTTTTTTATCATGACATTACGCCGGGAGCGTTCTGTAAAGCTGAAAAAGTCTAGTCTCAGCAGAACAGTTACGGTCGAATGCAGAATGGATCAGATTCGGACAGTTCACAGGATCCTGCCGGTTCTGGTGCTCGGCACTGCCGGCTGTATCATGCTTGCGAATACGCTGAATTTCGGAACCTTCCTCTATAACCGGATTCACCCGTCAACGCTTTATGAGGATCATTACATTGCGCCCACGCCGGATATCATTCATTTTCCGGAGGACAGGAAGAATCTTGTCTTTATCTATATGGAATCCTACGAGAACACATACAGCTCCGTTGAGAACGGCGGCAGACAAACGAAGGATTACATGGCCGGACTGACGGAGCTTGCAAATGATAATCTGTATTTTTCCGATCGTGAGGGGCGCGGCGGACAGTCGGTATTCTTCCCGACCGTCGCATATACGATGGCCTCGACTGTCGCACAGACAGGCGGGATCCCGCTGACAACAGCGCTTGGCAATCCGCGCGAAGAGCTTCTCTTTACGCCGTCATATAATGAACTGCTGCCTTCGCTGGTGCGGCTGGAGGATATCCTCTATGATGCCGGATACAATCAGCTCTTTATCAGAGGAGAAAACACGACCTTTGCTGGATATAATACCTATGTCGGAATGTATCCGACCAGTTCGATCTGGGACGCTGTCTCTGCTGAAACGGATCCCTGCATAAAAGAGAAGCCGAAAAGCGCATGGGGCGTTGAGGACAGACTGCTGTTTCCGGTAATCAAAGAAAAGATCAGCGCGCTTGCTGCGGAGGATGCGCCGTTCTGCGTGTCTGCCTATACAGTCGATACGCATTCATTTGAGCACGGTTTCCGCTGTGACAACTGTGATCCCTCTATCGAGGATGATTTTGCTGCGGCTGTGGAATGCTCCGGCCGGATCGTTTCCGGGTTTGTGCATTGGCTGGAGGAGCAGCCTTACGGCGATGATACTGTGGTCATCATCGTCGGCGATCATCTCGCAGATGTAAAGGCGGATGCGCTTCAGTGGGAAGGCGGCGATTATGTCAGGACGACATACAACTGCTTTGTTCATGCACAGAAAACACCGGTTCACGCGAATAACCGCATCTTTACAACGATGGATATGTTCCCGACAACGCTGTCGGCACTCGGTGTCACGATCGACGGTGACCGCCTCGGTCTCGGTACGGATCTTTTCTCTGCAACGCCGACGCTCTGCGAAGAGATGGGAACTGAAGAATTTCTTGAGCAGGTGCAGATGCGGTCACATTATTATGATGCACATTTCTGGCAGCCGATTGACCTGCCGCGGAATGTTTACAACAGCCATACAAATAATTGATGTTCCGGCTGACTTGCGAAGATCCTGCACGGATCGAAGCGGAACAGCCGGTCCGGTGTCCGGAAAGTGACGGAGACCGAGTGAGAGGAGCGCGAAGTACTAAAAAATGAGCGTTATAAAAGGACATATTTTTTCGGTATTATCTAATACTTTCAAGCGATATATTGATAATATCAGATGTGCATCCATTCTGCAAATCCTGGGTGTTCCGCTTTTTGCGATTTTTTATACCTCATGGACTGTACGACGGATGGCATCCCAGTTCCCGATCGACAGAACGCATTCATTGCTTATGTGGACGATTCCAGCTGTCCTGATCTGGCTCTTATTTCTGCCGTCAAAGCCGCTGCGATACTCACCGTTCTGGTTCCTGCGGATCCTGTTCTTTGGCATTGCAGGATATTTTAATGTTTTATATCTGTCAAGGCTCAAAGAAGTATATGCGAAGCTTTCTGAAGAAGAATTATCCCAGTATAAAGATTTTCCGAAATGGATTCTTTTCTGGCTGGTATTCTGTCTGGTCTATGCTGTCATTCGCCGGATCATGGAAATCATACTCAGTAAAGAAACCTGGGTACAAAAGTTTCTGCTGGAAATGGGTGTCCTTTGGTCACCGTTTGTAAAAACAGAAAAACAGGTAAAGCGCCGTGGTGCGCTGCTCCGTTCGATCGTTTTTACAATTCTGTTTCTGATTGTACTGGCTGTTGCTGCAACAGGGTTTTATCTGATGTATAATTTCCCGAATATGGATATTGAAGCCGTTGAGTTTACTGTTCGGTTCGCTAATAAAAATAATTACAGTTCGGAGGTGATGATGACAGCGCTCCTGATTGCCGGCGGTGTTTTGGTTGCCGGAGTGATCTTTTTCATTATGGCATATCGTCGTGAGCAGGCGTCCGTTCTGAAAAAACAGGATTTCAAAAAGACTGCTATGATCGAATGTGAAACAAATCAGATCAGTGCGCTGCACAAGCTGCTGCCGTTGCTGGTGATTGGCATTACCGGAACCGGCATACTTGTTAAAACGCTGAATTTCGGTCAGTTTCTCCGCTACCGGCTGCATCCATCCACAATGTATGAGGAGCATTATGTTCAGCCGACTCCGGATATCATTCATTTTCCGGAGGATAAGAAAAATCTGATCTACATCTTTATGGAATCCTATGAAAATACATATACATCCATAGAGAACGGCGGAAATCAGACGACCGACTATATGCCGGAGCTGATCAAGCTGGCTGATGATAATTTGTATTTCTCCAACCGTGAAGGTCACGGCGGGCAGTCTGTTTTCTTTCCGACCGTCGCCTATACAATGGCGTCAAGCGTTGCGCAGACGAGCGGTATTCCGCTGACAACTGCTGTCGGAAATCCGCGGCAGAGTCTTCTCGGCAATCCGGTATATACGAATATTCTGTCTTCGGCGGTGCGGCTGGAGGATGTCCTGCATGATGCCGGATACAACCAGCTCTTTGCAACCGGATCGGATTCGACCTTTGGCGGCTACAACACCTATGTCGCGCAATATGAGAATGATGAATTATTTGATGCAAACATAGCCAAAAAAGGAGATTTTCTTTCGCGTGAGCCGGAAGGCCCGTGGGGTGTGGAAGATTGTCTTCTGTTCCCGGTGGTGAAGGACAAGGTGCGGGAATTGGCTAAGAAGGATGCACCGTTTGCCGTGACAGCCTATACGATCGACACACACAGCTATGAACACGGGTTCCGCTGCGAGAACTGTGATTCCTCTATCAAGGATGATTTCATCGCCTCCGTAGAATGCTCAAACCGTATCGTTTCGGAATTTGTTCATTGGCTTGAAAACGAACCCTACGGAGACGATACTGTCGTTATTGTCGTCGGTGATCATTTGGCGGATATCAAGGCAAAAGAGCTGCGCTGGGCAGATGACGGATATGTGCGAACAACATACAACTGCTTTATTCATGCGCAAAAGACACCCGTTAATCGGAATAACCGTATATTTACAACGATGGATATGTTCCCGACAACGCTGTCAGCGCTTGGTGTTACGATTGACGGTGACCGACTCGGTCTCGGCACGGATCTTTTCTCTGCAACGCCGACGCTCTGCGAAGAAATGGGAACTGAAGAATTTCTTGAGCAGGTGCAGATGCGGTCATATTATTATAATGCGCATTTCTGGCAGCCGATCGAATTGCCGCGGAATGTTTACAACAGCCATACATAACAGACAACCGGTCAGTGTGAAAACTGGCCGGTTGTTTTTGGTTTTATTATAATAGGGGAGAGCAATAAAAAATCCGGTACAGAATGTACCGGATTTCCGTCGCGATAAGGATATTTCCAAACCGCAGAAAGCGGATTACGGGGCTCGAACCCGCTACCTCCACCTTGGCAAGGTGGCGCTCTACCAGATGAGCTAAATCCGCAGAATGCCTCCTGTCGGAATCGAACCAACGACACGGGGATTTTCAGTCCCCTGCTCTACCAACTGAGCTAAAGAGGCATACGACCTGGATGGGACTCGAACCCACGACCTCCGCCGTGACAGGGCGGCGTTCTAACCAACTGAACTACCAGGCCATT
>CAMOOV010000069.1 GCA_946621745.1 uncultured Ruminococcus sp. | reverse complement strand
GAGCGAAACTTTTAATATGGGCGAAATTAAAACTATTTGTTTTAACCTTATTTTTTCGACCACCTAAAAAGTTACATACCCCTTATTTTCTGCCGAGGACAACGCGCGGATTTCCGCCGAGATCGCGGAGGATCTCCGTCTCATGGAATCCGTTGTCCGACAGGATTTCCCGCACAGCATCGCCCTGTGTGCAGCCGGTCTCAAAGGCGAGCAGTCCGCCGTCCGCCAGAGCACCGCGCCAGAGCAGCGTGATCCTGCGGTAGAAATCCAGACCGTCCGAGCCGCCGAACAGCGCCAGTGCCGGCTCATACCGAACCTCCGCCTGAAGATTCTGCATATCCTCCGCCGTCAGATAGGGCGGATTGCAGACGACCGCCGCGAGCCCGTGATACTGCGCGGCCGTTTCTCCGGCCAGCACATCGGCGCATTCCGTCCGCATATTGCGCGCACCGTTCAGGGCGATATTCTTTTGCGCATATTCCAGCGCCTGCCCGCTGATGTCAATGCCGGTGAACTGCGTCAGCGGCATATGCGCAGCCAGCGCCAGCGCGATGCAGCCGCTTCCGGTGCAGAGATCGGCGATCTGCTGTCCGGCGGCATCCGGTATCCGCATCCGCACGGCATCGACCAGCGTTTCCGTATCGGCTCGCGGGATCAGCACTCCCTCACCGACGCAGAACGGCAGCCCGTAAAATTCCCATGTGCCGAGCAGATATTGCAGCGGCTCATGCTTTGCGCGCCGCTGCGCGATCTCCAGCGCGTCCGCTTCTGAAGCGGCATCCTCTGTGATCCATTTTGCTTCCAGCTCGGCATCTTCTATGCCGCCCGCACGGAGCGTTTCCGCCAGTCTGCGGAGCAGCATCGGATCCATCCTGTTCATCGGCCGCGAACCCGCTGCATCTGCCGGTCTTACCACTCGTCATCCTCCATATGTTCGGGGATGCAGGGCTCCATTGCCGCGATCGCGCATTCGATCTGCGAGGCATCCGGCTCTCTTGTGGTGATGCGCTGCATCCAGAGTCCGGGTGCGGAGAGGATGCGCGTGCAGACATTGTCATAGCGGCCGGCCAGCCGGATCAGCTCATAGCTCACGCCCATGATAAGCGGCAGCAGCGCAAAGCCGAACAGCACACGCGGCAGCACCTTTGTATACGGATTGAAGCAGCCGAAGAATATGCTGATGAGCAGCACGAGGAAGATGAAGCTCGTGCCGCAGCGCGGGTGGAAACGGCTCTGCTTCTTCACATTTTCAACCGTCAGCGGGAGCGCCGCCTCAAAGCAGGCAATCGTCTTATGCTCCGCGCCGTGATATTCATATGTCCGGCGGATGCTCTTGCCCTTGCCGGTCAGCCACATATACAGAACAAAGAGGATGATCTTGACCAGTCCTTCGGCACAGGATTTTATGATCTGATTATTTGTCAGCGGCTTGATCCACGAGACAACGAGCTTCGGCAGATACATGAACAGACCGATCGCAATACCGACGCCGAGGATCATCGCAAGCACCATGACAGCGCCCATGATCTTGTCGCCGAGCTTATCCTCCAGCCACTGCTCGAATTTGCTCGGCTCCTCATAGTCATAATGCTCCGAGGCCTTTTGCAGATAGTCCCAGCGCTTCGCGATCGTTTCGGCATCGGGGCGGCCTGCGGGCTGATAGGATTTATCCTCCTTCGCCTTTTCCTTTTCGGCCTTTTCGCGCTCATCGGGATACCACGCGGCGAATTTCTCAAACTGCTCGTTCTCCGGCAGCCTGTCGATCTTCTCATGCTTTTTCCACGCGCAGAAATCGTCCACTTCCTCGTCGAACTGCTTCTCCGCGGATTTCATCATGCAGCGGTAGCCGTCCACCAGCGACATTACGAAATTCACGCAGCCGCGCAGCAGCGGGATGCGGTTATACCATTTCCGGACGACGCGCTGCTTTCCGGTTTTCGGATCGGTCTCGAAATTCGCAGGGAGATCCCATGTTTCGAGGTCGATCTCGCCGTTCGGCAGGCGGCAGGCCATTGCGCCGCGGAATGCGCCCTTCATCATGACGCCCTCGATCAGCGCCTGTCCGCCAATCTTCGATTTATGTGCATATTCAGCCTTGGCAGCCTGCTGCTGCAATTTTTCATTATCAGCCAAAGAGTGTTCTTCCTTTCCTGCGATATCGGTGTATCAGCTAAACAGTGCCGTTCCGCCGCAGAGCGCAATGCCGGCAAGCACCGCGACCATCAGGAGCAGCATTTTCCGTTCCCTTGTATAATCGAGAAATTCCTCCGGCTTGTCCGGATTGATATAGAGTGTCACCTTCTGCCCGATGTCATAATTCTGCTTTCCGCTGTAATACCGCGAAGTGCTGCGGCAGAGATGTCCGTCATACCAGTATTCAAATACCGGCGCATAGACCTCTGAATCGCCGGTCTCGCTGTCTGTCGAAATGCGGGTGTCATAACCGGCAACAATGCCCTCGGTCTCAGCGGAGCAGCGCTTCTGCTTTCTGCGGAAGGCTGCAAGCACAAAGATCACGCCCGCCGTAAACAGCAGCATAAAAACCGCACCGACAAGATGCTCCTTCTGCTGCCAGTATTCGCTGATGAGACTGATCGCTGCCATATGCGCACTCCTCTGCTGCGGTCAGCTCTGCTTTGCGGCATCCTTCGCCGGAAGCGTGATCGTGACCGTCGTGCCGACGCCCTCCTCGCTGTCGATCTCCAGTGTGCCGTTGTGCAGGGAGACGATCTCGTCAGCGACCGCGAGTCCGATGCCGGAGCCGCGGCGGGTGTGATTCGGCTTGTAGAATTTCGTTTTGACCTTGCTCAGATCGGATTTCTTGATGCCGCAGCCGCTGTCCTGCACCGTCACGCGGACGGCGCGGCCTTCGTCGGCGGCATCCGCCGTGATATGAACATGACCGCCTGCATCCGAATATTTGATCGCATTGTCGATGATATTGATGAAGACCTGCCGGATGCGGTTCTTGTCGCCGTAGACAAAGGGCAGCATTTCCGGTTCCTCATACAGCACGCTGATCTGATCCTTTTTGGCGCGCTCCATATAAATGAGAACGGCATCGCCAAGCTCGGCCAGAACATCCATCGTGTCCATTTGCAGCGAGAAGTGTCCGCTCTGCATCCGCGAGAAATCCAGCAGCTCCTCGACCATTTCGGAAAGGCGCTCCGTCTCGCCGACAATGATATGCAGTCCCTTCCGCATCATCTCCGGATCGGTCTCGGCGGGCTCATCCGCGGCCATATCGGTCAGCGTTTCCGCCCAGCCCTTGATCGCGGTCAGCGGGGTGCGCAGCTCATGGGAGACCGAGCTGATGAATTCATTCTTCATCGCCTCCGCAGCGGAAAGCTCGTCGGCCATGTGGTTGATGCCGGCGCAGAGCTCGCCGATCTCGTCCTCGCTCTCCTGATTGATGCGGGCGGAGAAATCACCCTGCGCAAATTTTTCGGTATTCGTGTTGATCTCGCGGATCGGGCGCAGGATCGAGCCGACGAAATAGAGGTCGGAAAGCCCCAGCAGCACCAGCACCGCGACGGCGATCAGCGTCACGATCAGCACGAAGCCTGCGACGGTATTGTCAATGGATTCCAGCGAGGTCACGACGCGGATCGCGCTGTATTCCTCGCTGATATTCGTGATCGGCAGGCTGACAGCCATGATGCGCTCGCCGTTTGCCGTTCTGCCGGTGCTGACGCCGTAGGTCTGATCCTCCTGCATCGCATCGTCATAATCCGGCATACTGACCGCATAATCCGGCGAAAAGCCGGAGGAGGTCAGAACGATCATGCCGTCATAGTCGATCGCCATCAGCTCCATTTTGTCCTTGTCGGAAAAGGTTTCCAGCGTACTGCGGATTTCCGCATTGAGGTTCGTTCCGGTATCGGACGCATAGCGCGTCAGAACGCCGTTGACCGCGTTGATCTTCGATACCAGATATTGCCGCGCAGAATTATAGAAATAGTTCTGCACGGCATAGATCAGTGCCAGCTCGATCACAAGCAGAATCAGGACGATCACGGCGAGATTGTTTGTGATCCAGCGGCGGGTTATGCTTTTTTTCGCCATGCCTGCGCTTCCTCATTCAGCGGTGATTGTCGGGCTTTTCCTCCCATTTGTAGCCGTAGCCCCAGATCGTCATGATGTAGCGCGGCTCGGAGGGATCATCCTCGATCTTCATGCGAAGGCGGCGGATATTGACATCAACGATCTTATTGTCGCCGTAATAGCTGTCGCTCCAGACATTCGAGAGAATGCTTGCGCGGTCGAGCGCCGTATTCTTGTTTTTCAGGAAATAGGTGAGGATCTTGTATTCCACATCGGTCAGCTCGATCGGCTCGCCGTTCTTCGTGACCGTCCGCCCGTCAAGATTGATGACGAACGGGCCGGATTCCAGAATCTTCACACCCTCGGTATTCATTGAATTCATGATGACTCTGCGGTAGAGCGCATCAACGCGGACGGTCAGCTCCGAGGGGGCAAAGGGCTTTGTGATGTAGTCATCTGCCTCATTCATCAGCGCATTGACCTTATCCATTTCCTGTGCCTTCGCCGAGAGCATGATGATGCCGAGCGTTTTCGATTTCTCGCGCAGCCTTTTCAGCACCGTGATGCCGTCAATGCCGGGCATCATGATATCGAGCAGGGCGATGTCGAAATTGCCGTTTTCCTGCTCAAAGACGCGCAAAGCCGCTTCGCCGCAGTCCACATCGACAACATCATAGCCGGCGCGCTTCAGATTGATGACAATAAATTCGCGGATGGTCTCCTCATCCTCACAAACAAGCAGTCGCTTCATATACTAGGGGCACTCCTTTCCTGATTTCTCATTATAAATATTTCATTGCGGTCATCAGCTCGCTCGGACGGAGCGTCAGCGTCCGGCTGCCGTTCAGAAGCCGTCCGAGATAATATCTGCCGCTCTGCTCCCGCAGAAGCAGATAGCCGTCCGACTGCATCGCGTCCGCCGCGACCGGATCGGTCACGACTGCGAGCCGCAGAAGCGGATCCTTCAGGATCGGCTCGCCGTTTGCCTGCTGTTCCCGTGTATCAAATTCATAAAAAACGATTTCGTCGTTTTCCGGCAGCGCCGTGACACAGCGCTCCCAGCGGCGCGGGAGCAGAAAGACATAGCCGTTCTGTCCGGAATAATAGGAGGATCTTGCGCGGATCAGCTGTCTGTTCCGGCAGACATACCAGTTCGTCATGCTGAGCTTGGAAGCCTCCGCCGCATTGGAATAGCCGTAAAAGACCGTATTGACCGGAATCTCCGCCTCGCCGTTGCCGTCGATATCGAGCGTCTGATAGCCGCCGGCGCGTGTCGTATTCGGGAAGCGGTCGGCGCGGTCGGAATAATCCAGCCTGAGCCGGTTGTCACTGTAATGCAGCACGACGGTCTGCACGGAGGTCGCGCCGGTCGTGCCGTCTATGTAGATCGCAGGGATGCTCTCATTGCCGGTACCGGTCGGCAGATTGCCGTAGACCAGCCGCTGGATATCCGTAAAGGCCTCCGGCAGATTGATCTGCGACTGCGCATAAATGCCGTCCGCACCGAGCGCATAGGCGGTCGCCGCGGCGGGATCGGGCGCCTTTGCCGCCGAGACCGTGAAAAGCTCCAGCGTGCCGTCCTGATTGAGATCGCGCAGCGCCATTGCGGAAAATTGCAGCGAGCGCGAGCATTCCAGTGTACCGTCCGCATAGTGATAGATCTCTGCGGCGTGCTCTGCGCCGTCCACCATGCTGTAGCTGATGATGAGATTCAGGCGCGGATTGCTGCCAAGCCGCACCAGATCGACACGGTCGATCTCAGCGCCGGCGGCCGCATATTCGGAGATCGCTCGCCATGCGCCGTCTGCCTGGTCGAGCATACAGATGCGCAGCGGATTCTCGTTCACGGCGTTCCGGCCGGTCTCATAAAAGACAATCGCTTCATCGGAGCCGTCATCGTCGAGGTCCTCAACAAGAAAGGCCGAAAGCCGCTCGCCGGATTTCGGATATTTCAGGCTGATCTGCGAGCCTGCGGAGTTCTGCAATACCTGATAGATCTCCTCCTGCTCGGCGGTCAGGCGCGGCGGACTGAGCAGATTGTCCACGCTTGCGGTAAAGCCGCAGGCGGGCAGCTGTGCAGTCAGCAGGCTGAGCGCGGAGCAGCCGATCACCCATTTCGCAGTCATTCGCGTTCTGCCAGCGGCACATAGGGAACCGCTTTCGCAACGGATTTATATGCCGGACGGATAATTCTGCCGCCGGTCAGCACCTCCTCGATGCGGTGTGCCGACCAGCCCGCGATGCGCGAGACCGCGAACATCGGCGTCAGCAGCTCTGCCGGAATGCCGAGCATCCGGTAAACAAGTCCGGAATACAGGTCAACATTCGCGCAGACATGCTTCTGTGCGGCGTGCGCGGATTTTTCCGCGACGAGCGCAGGCGTCAGGCGCTCGATCGTATCCAGCAGACGGAAATCCGCCTCGATATCCTTGCCCTTTGCGAGTGCGAAGCCGCGCTCCTTGAGCAATACCGCACGCGGATCGGAAAGCGTATAGACCGCGTGTCCCATGCCGTAGATCAGACCGGCGCCGTCGCCCTCCTCCTTCCGCAGAACCTTGCGGATGAAATCGGCGACCTCGCCGTCATTTTCGGGATTTTTGATCTTCGCCTTGAAATTATCGAGCTGCTCAATGACCTTGATATTCGCGCCGCCGTGGCGGAAGCCCTTGAGCGCACCGATCGCAGCGGCATAGGCCGAATACGGATCGGTGCCGGAGGATGTCAGCACGCGGCAGGCGAATGCGGAGTTGTTTCCGCCGCCGTGCTCTGCGTGGAGCATCATGCAGATATCGAGCAGATGCGCCTCGTCCTCGGTATACTTCCGGTCGAGCCGGAGCAGCGAGAGGATCGTCTGTGCATTGGTCTCCTCCGGACGGAGCGGATGCATAACAAGGCTTTCGCCGTCGAAATGCTGCCGCTTGACCTGATAAGCAGCGGACATGATGACCGGCAGATGCGCGATCATCGAGACAGCGATGCGCACCTCATTTTCGAGTGAGCGCACCTCGCAGTCATCGTCATAGGAATAAAGTGCCAGCACGGAGCGCGCCATTTTGTTCATGATATTATTGGACGGCGCCTTCGCGATCATATCCAGCACAAAGCCGTCCGGCAGCGGACGCAGCGCAGAAACGAGCGCACGGAATTCCTTGAGCTGCTGTGCATTCGGCAGCTTGCCGAACAGGAGCAGATAGGCCGTCTCCTCATAGCCGTAGCGGTTCTCCGCTTCCACGGCATGAACGAGATCGGTGATCTGATAGCCGCGGTAGATCAGCTCGCCGGGGATCGGCTCCAGCTCGCCCTCATTGAGCATATAGCCGTGCACATTACAGACCTTTGTAATGCCCGCGACAACGCCGGTGCCGTCAGAGCGCCGCAGGCCGCGGTTCACCTGATATTTCTGGTACAGCGCGGGATCAAACATGGAATATTCCCGCAGTCCCTCGCATAGATTCTTGATAGATTCATTCATGTCCATTTTGCGCACCCTTTCCGGATCGGATTATGATTATACATATACTATTCTATTATACCGCTTTTTGAGATTTCTGTCAAGCGAAACGGCAGATTTCACCGCACGGACACAGTCCCGGCAGCTTGCAGAGAACACAGGCCGTGACAGAGAGGAGATCTATGGCCAGACATTTTGGATATTATGCTATATGCGCTGCAGTGATGTTCCTGCTGCCGGCGGCAGTATCAGCGGGATATCCGGCGGATGCACCGCAGAAGGATCCCGCCGGACAGACGGCCGAAAGCTACCGCGTTCTGGATTCGCAAACGGGCGAAATCCGTGAAGTTCCGGTACGGGATTATCTGATCGGCGCGGTCGGCGCGGAAATGCCGGCGTCCTTCGCACCGGAGGCACTGAAGGCGCAGACGGTCGCCTGTCATACCTATGCGGAACGCGTCCGCAGAATGCACGAAGCCGCCCCGGATCCGTCGCTCGGCGGTGCAGATTTTTCCGATGATCCGAATGTGTATCAGGCATTTTTCACAGAGGATGCGCTGCGCAGATTCTACGGCAGCAGCTTTGCGGAAAGCTATGCACGGATCACCGAAGCCGTCGATGCCGCCGGCAATCAGATCCTCTGCTATGCAGATGAACCGATCGTCGCGGCATTTCATGCGATTTCATCCGGCGAGACCGACAGCGCAGAAAATGTCTGGGGCAATGCGCTGCCTTATCTGATTCCAGTTTCGTCCGATGCAGACCGCAGCGCGCCGCAGTATGCGGAGACGGTCACATTTTCGGCGGAGACTGTCCGCCGCACACTGGAAGCGGAAAATCCGGAATGCCGTCTGCCGGATGATCCTTCCGAATGGTTTTCAGAACCGGAATGTTCTCCCTCGGGAACCGTTCTCCGCGTAAGGGCCGGCGATCAGGACTGGAGCGGTCAGCAGCTCCGGCTGATGTTTGCACTGCGTTCGGCCTGCTTTTCTGCGGAATATACAGATGGGGTATTCCGATTCTCAACGAGGGGCTTCGGGCATGATGTCGGGATGAGCCAGTACGGTGCGGATGCGATGGCGCGGCAGGGCAGCAGCTATGCGGAAATCCTCGCGCATTATTATCCCGGAACAGAGCTGATCTGAAACGGCCGGAATGATATTGATGTCCCAACTATCTCTTGAGGCAACACCGCACAAAGCCCGCCTGACGACCGGAGCCCGGCTGGCAGCTTGGCAGCGCATCTGCTTGCATATTTTCCGTCATCTTGCATGAAAACTCCTTGCCGGGCGTCAGCCCGGCAAGGAGTTTTCATACAATCTGACGAAAAAGCGGATCTTTGCGTTTTCTATCCGCTGACCGCTGCGTTGACATTTTTCCTCAAATCCCCTATAATAATCGTATCCGCGCACAATGCGCAATCTGAATAAGGATATCAATATGGACTGTATTTATCATTATCATTCCCCGCTCGGCGGCATCACACTGGCAGGCGACGGCGCATCGCTGACCGGCTTATGGTTCGACGGGCAGGCGCATTTCGGCGATACGCTCAGCAGAGAATACACCGAATGTGATCTGCCCGTATTCGCACAGACCGTCCGCTGGCTAGATCTCTATTTCAGCGGCAGGATCCCGGACTTCACCCCGCCAATCGTCCTGCGGACAACGCCCTTTCGCAGAGCTGTCTGTGAGATCCTGCTGACGATCCCATACGGCTGCACGATGACCTACGGGGAAATCGCAGACCGCATCGCACGGCAGCGGGGGAGCCGGATGTCCGCGCAGGCCGTCGGCGGTGCAGTCGGGCATAATCCGGTTTCGCTTATCATCCCCTGCCACAGAGTGCTCGGCGCAAACGGCGCACTGACCGGCTATGCGGGCGGGCTGGATAAAAAGATGCAGCTTCTCAGACTCGAAAAAATTTTTTAGAATGTGCAACCGCAGCGCCCTGTCCGGTTAGTAGTATGATAGGAGCTCCTGATTCTGAATAAGGAGGGAAAGTATGGAGGATCCGCAGATCATCGCGCTGTATCTCAGCCGTGATGAAGAAGCAGTCGCACAGACCGTGCAGAAATATACGGTCTACTGCCGCGCCGTTGCGCAGCATATCCTGCAAAGTCCGGAGGACGCCGAGGAAGCGCTCAATGACACATGGCTCGCCGCGTGGAACAGCATCCCGCCGCATGAGCCTTCCTGTCTGCAAACCTTTCTCGGCCGGCTGACGCGGAATATCAGCCTGAATAAGCTCCGCGCCGCAAAAACAAAAAAGCGGGGTTCCGCAGAAGCACAGGTCGTTTTTGAGGAGATCGCGGAATGGCTCGCGTCCGGCGAGGATGTCGAGCGGCAGGTCAGCGAGCAGGCATTGACCGAAGCGATCAATACATTTCTCGGCAGCATTCCCGATACCGAGCGGAATGTATTCGTGCGCCGGTACTGGTATATGCAGCCGGTCTCCGAAATCGCCGCAGCACACGGCTTTTCCGAAAGCAAGGTCAAATCCATGCTGTTCCGTACACGCAAAAAACTATACGCCAGACTCAAAAAGGAGGGCTATCTGTGAATACCGATCAGTTTATGAAAGCAATGGGTGAGATCGACGAACGGTATCTGGATATCAGCGTACCGGCGAAAAGACCGATCCGCCGCAGAATATTCAAAAGAATCGCGGCCGCGTCTGTCGCAGCTGCATTGATCGTCTGCCCGCTGCCCGCACTGACCGCAGCCGGTGTCGATCCGGCCTATGATGTACTCTATCGCATTGCGCCCGCCGCCGCGCAGACCTTCAAGCCCGTGCAGAGATCCTGCACCGATCAGGGCATTGAAATGACGGTCATTTCCGCAGAGCGCATCGGATGCGAAGCGAATGTTTATCTTGCGATGCACGATCTGACGGGCACCTGTCCCGAGGGCGGCTGGGATCTCAATGACAGCTATACGATCCGCGTTCGGCGCGATATGGCCGGACATTGCAGCTTTTCGGAGTATGATCCGGAAACGCATACCGCATATTTTATCGTGCATCTGGAAACGATGAACGGCAGCGATCTGCCGGACGGTAAAATGACGTTTTCCGTCGGAAGTATGCTGCTCGGAAAGATCCGCAAAGAGGGCGAGGTTGAGGGAATCGACCTGCGCAGCATCCCCTATGAGCCGGAAACCGAAAAGCACACCTCGATCATAGGCGGATATGCGTATAATGCAGATGCACTGCCGGAGGCGGAAACGATGCGGTTTCTGATCCCGCAGGCAGAGCCGATATGCACGCCCGTTCCCGGCTTTTCCATCCTGAACATCGGCTATGTGGACGGCGCACTGCATATCCTCTCAAAATATGAGGATGTTGAACACACAGACACACACGGACACTTTATGCTGCTGGATGAGAACGGCGAGAATGTCGGTGAGCCGGCGGATTTCGGTTATACCTACCGGGATGCCGCTCAGCGCGATGTTTATGCGGAGCAGATCATATCGGTAGAATATGAGAAGCTGCCGGACTATACGCTGACAGGCGAATTTGTGACCTCACAGAAATATATCGCAGGAAACTGGCAGGTGACCTTCCCGCTCTCCTGACAAATATGCGGAATATACGCCGCTGTTCGCCGCTTGGGGGCAGGGACTTTTCCCCGCAAACAATAGGCCGGACTGTCCTCTCCCGTTGATGCCGCTTGAAATAATGATCCGAATATGATATAATATATTCAGGCAATCAATGCCCATATACCATTATTACAGGAGGACAAAAACATGAAGTCAATGAAAATCGTTCTGGCCGCGATCATGGCGGCATCCGCTGTCGCAGGCTGCTGCGCCTACCCCGCAATCCGCGAGTTCGCGTCGCGCACCGTGCTGAGTGCATCTGCGCTCTCCGGCACGACCACCGACGGCTGGCGTTTCAACTATGATGACACACACTGTGAGATCACCGGCACGGCCAATACCGTGATCGGCGATGTCACAGTTCCGGCGAATATCACGGTTACGGTTGACGGCGCGGAAAAGACGCTGCCCGTCACTGTGATCTCAACAAACAGCATACGCTCTAATTCAAGAATTACCGGACTGACGATCCCGGAGGGCGTGCAGGAAATCGGTGAGTATGCCCTTTCAGAATGCCCGAATCTGACGACAGTCTCACTGCCGTCCAGTCTGCTGATTATAGGCGGCAGCGCTTTCGGTTCCGATACCGCACTGGAAACGGTCAGTTTTTCTGAGGGCATAAGAGAGGTCGGCGGCTATGCATTCAAGGGATGCTCAAGCCTCAAGAGCGTTCAGCTGCCCTCGACGCTGACGACGATCGGCAGAGATGCGTTCAACGGCTGCGTCAGCCTGACCTCTGCGAATATTCCGGGAAAGGTCGCAGAGCCCGGCCCGTGGGCATTTGCAGGCTGCAAGGCACTGGAAAAGGTCACGATCGAGGACGGCGTCAAGAAGCTCGCCAATACCTTTGACGGCTGCACGAATCTGACGGAGCTGGATTTCCCGGCAAGTGTTTCCACACTCGGCTATCCGTTTGATGAGGGCTGCACACATCTGACCTCTGTCTCCGTTGCGAATCCGGACTGCGAGATCACATTCCGCACCTTTGCGGCAGAGGATACCGTTACAGTCTACGGTTATGAGGGCAGCACTGCCGAAAAATATGTCACCGATCTCGGCGAGCAGGATCATATTGTTTTCAAGTCGATGGGCGAAAAGCCGGTGAAGCCGGAGGTTCCGGATACGGGTGCATTCTGCGATGCAGACGGCGACGGCAAGATCTCAACCGGTGATGCGCAGTATGTTCTGATCTATGCGACCGAAAGCATGACCGGCAATCATCCGAGCTGGCGTAAGCTGACCGGCAACGAAAAGGCACCGGAATAATCCTCAGCGAATCAATCCATATAAGAACCTGTCCACATAGGAATTCATGCACGTCTTTTCGTCAAATTTTGCCAGTGACTGCGTTAAAAATCCTTGA
>CAMOOV010000068.1 GCA_946621745.1 uncultured Ruminococcus sp. | reverse complement strand
TTACGCAGTACTGCAATCTCAACTGGTTCGGCTATCCGGCGGGATTTCTGCTGAATACGCTTGTCTTCTGCATCATCCTGCTGACGATCGCCGTGCTGCTCTGCCTGCTGCGGATCGGTCATGCATATCCTGCAAAGACCGGCGAGAAGCTCGCGGATCTCAGTGACCGACTGCATCGCTTCCTGAACCGGTATCTGCCTGTGCATTCGCTGTTCGGCATGGAGGGCTGGAAGCTGATGATCGCGCAGAAGGGACTGTTTATCCTGCTGGCAGCTGGCGTTATGGGCTTCTCGCTCTGGAAGGAGATCCATGTATATGTGCCGGTCAATTCAGAGACGGAGCGATTCTATTCGCAGTATTCCGGTGAGGTCACAAAGGAAAAGATCGAGCGGACAGCCTATATCGTCATCGGCGAAATGAAATCGCTGAAAAATGCAAAGGTCGCGCTGGCAAAGGCCTATCTGCGGAAAGCCGCCCCGCGTGATATCGACCGGATCAAGCAGGGCATCCAGAAGTCGGAAAGCGAGCTGTACCTCTACAGGAATCTGTTGAACACCATGCTCATGCTTGCGAAATATACAAGGGAGACCGGCCGGCCGGCGTGGTTCATCCAGCAGAATGCATATATGGTATTCTTTCAGGATTCTGCCGCCGAGCACCGGTGCAGCATGGTGCTGCTGCTCTGGATGATCTTCACATTCTCCGGTATCGCCGCCTACGACAACCGCTATGATACCGCGATGCTGCTGCGCAGTACCCGAAACGGCAGAGCCGGTCTGCTGACCGCAAAGGCCGGCTGGATCCTGCTGCTGACGCTGATCGCATCCTTCGGGCTCCACGGGGTTTATCTCGCGCATTTCTTCACCGATGCAGAATTCGCCATGCTGGATGCCCCCGCGCAGAGTCTTACGCTTTTCCGCAGTCTGCCGTTTTCCGTTTCAATGCGCGGAATCCTGATCGGCTATCTCTTTGTGCGGTATCTGATCGCACTGGTAATCGCGGCAGGCATATACGCAGTCAGCCGGTTCAGCCGTACACCCGAAAAAGCACGCATGACTGCAATGGTCATTTTCCTGCTGCCGAGTGCGCTCGCGGAATCCGGCATCGAACAGCTTCAGCTGTTAAATTGTGTCCGTCTGCTGTCTTTTCCGATCGTCTGATCCGGCGATCCCATGTCTCCGGGTGCGTGCATTCCCTTTGAACCCTGCCGATTTGCGAAAAAAACTGTAAGGAATGCCAAAAAGTATACGCGTCTTTTCCGTAATGCACAAAAAACTAGACAAATTTTCACCGATCTTCGCAAAAGTGTTGATTTTTTCTCTGAAATGTAGTATAATGATAAGCGTAGAAATTTATATACATATCGGAGGTAGGGATTTCATGCACGTTGACTTAATTACCACTACGAAGGGCAGTCCGAAGGTTGTTCATGCAACAGATAACAGCAAGAAAACAGCCTGCGGTATCAATTTGACAAAGCCCGAAAACATCGGACAGTTTGCCAGCGCCGGCGAGCTGAGCGATGTCATCCAGATCACCTGTGAAAAGTGTAAAACGATCATCGCAAAAAAGCTCATCAAGGAATCGAACCGCGAAATGGCTGCGCAGCTCAAGGAGGAGCAGCGCCGCTTAAAGCGTGAGCGTGCTGCTGCCAAGCATCAGCACGGCGGCGCGGTCGAAGTTCCGCCTGTTCCGCAGGTCAGCTCAAAACCGGCATCCGGCGGCTACATTCCGCCTTCGATGCGTAAAACCATGCAGGAACAGCAGCATCAGGCACCGATCGAAACCCCGACACCGGCTCCCGCTCCGGCGCCGATGCCGCGGACAAGTCCTGCTGCGGCTGCACATAATGATGCCCTTTCGCAGTTTGCGATCCCGACTGTTCCGACCTCTGTGCCGGGTGCAATTCCGCTTACGCCTCCGCCTGCTCCGGCTCCGGCGCCGAGTCCGGCTCCTGCTGAGGTTGACGATGTGCTTGCGCAGTTTGCGATCCCGACTGTTCCGACATCCGTGCCGGGTGCAATTCCGATTACACCTCCGTCCGCACCGGCGCCCGCACCCGCTCCGAGTCCGGCGCCTGCTGAGGTTGACGATGTGCTTGCGCAGTTTGCGATCCCGACTGTTCCGACATCCGTGCCGGGTGCAATTCCGATCGCGCCCCCGCCTGCACCGGCGCCCGCACCCGCTCCGAGTCCGGCTCCGGCTAAGGTTGACGATGTGCTTGCACAGTTTGCGATCCCGACTGTTCCGACATCCGTGCCGGGTGTAACTCCGATTGCGCCCCCGCCTGCTCCGGCTCCCGCACCCGCTCCGAGTCCGGCGCCTGCTGAGGTTGACGATGTGCTTGCGCAGTTTGCGATCCCGACTGTTCCGACATCAGTGCCGCATTCTGCACCGCAGTTCAATACCCCGACTGTCCCTGTGACACTGCCGCCGGCATCCGCACAGAATGAAGATGTGCTGTCGCAGTTTGCAATCCCGACTGTTCCGACAGAGTTGCCGAGTACTGCACCGAAGCGTGCGCCCTCTGCCGATCCGGATGATTTGCTCGCAAAGTTTTCTGCGCCTGCTGATATTCCGTCGATTGATACGCCGCCCGCGATCGGCAATGCAGCCGTGACGGATGATATTCTTGCACAGTTCTCTGTAAATCCGCCCACCGCTGCACCGCAGCTTTCTCCGATGGAAGCGCTCGGCATTGACGCGCAGCCCATTGAAGCAGAAATCGACGAAACTCTTTCTGCTATTGACAACAAGGTCTCCGAAGATGATATCCTTGATATCACACCGATTCCCGCTCCGGAGCCTGTCGGACTGGATTCACTGGATGATCTGCTGCTGATGCCCGGCAAGGGGCAGGCGAAGCCGGCTGCACCGGTTATGCCCGAACCGCTTCCGGATATCGCAACTGTTCCGACCAGTGCGCCTGCCGCACAATATCCGGGGATTTCACCGATGGCCATGCCGCAGCAGTCGGTCCCGACGCTGAATGTTCCGCCTGTTCCGCAGATGACAGTGCCGCAGCAGCCGGTCCCGACGCTGAATGTCCCGCCTGTTCCGCAGATGACAGTACCGCAGCAGCCGGTTCCGCAAATTCCCGTGCCGACTGTTCCGACGATCAATGTTCCGCAGCAGCCGTCCTATCAGCCGCAGCATAACAGCCTGTATTCCGTTCCCTCTGCACCGCAGCCGCAGGATACTGCACCGACTCCGCTTTTTGTCGGCTACAGTGCAGACGGCAGACAGCTGTTCCAGAAATATGATGCACTCGGCAATCCGATTCCGATTAACGAGCCGGTCTACAGCGCGCCCCCTGAGCAGCCTTCTCACCAGGTTCGTGCGCAGGTTCAGACACTTGGTGCCGGTGCCGCAGCGCCTGTCATGGATATGGATGAGCTGATGGCATCTATGGGCATCGAGGATCCCTCGAAGCGCAAAAAGGATGAGGGCAAGGCGATCAACTTTACTGAGTACAAAATTCCGCCGAAGAAGGCTAAGAAATCTGCACCGAAGAAAGCTGCTGAGCCGAAGCCTGCGGAAACCGGTCCGATCTCCGCAGCCGAAGCAAAGCGCCGCAAGAAGGTCGATAAGATCAATAAGGAATTTGAAAAGCAGCTCCGTTCCCGCGGCATTGATCCCAAGACCGGCGGCCTGATCCTTGATCCGAAAAAGTAATCAAACATGAAGCATTTTGAAAGGCAGCGGCAGCCTCGCCGCTGCTTTTCTCGTTGAACGGAGATTATCATGCATACAGATGAAACACCGATCCCGGAACAGAGCAGGCCGACGGAAAATCCTGTGCCGGCAGCGCGCCGTGCTTATTCCTCTGCGTTCTTTCTGCCTGCCCTGTTGTTCATTGTCGATCTGATCGTAATTGTCCTCCTTCGATTTCTGATTGACACATCAAAATCACTTGCACTGGCCTATATTGTCAACTTCTTTCCGATGTATCTGGTCGCATTCCCCTGCTGTGTACTGGCAGCACGCCTTGTCCCCAAAATGCCGCCGGAGCAGAAAAAACTCAAGCCCTGGCAGCTGTTATCGGTCATTCCGGTCTGCCAGTTTTTAGCGATTCTCGGAAACATCATCGGCATCATCGTAAACGCAATCCTTTCTGTCATACTCGGTGTCAATACCTCTGCGACTTTCTTGCAGGAAGGTGTTTTCGGTGAGGAATCCATTCTCTTTATTTGTATCGCCGTACTCTGTGCCCCAATCGTCGAGGAGCTTCTTTTCCGCAAGCTGATGATTGACCGTATCCGGCAATACGGCAACGGAACAGCGATTATCATTTCCGGCCTGCTCTTCGGGTTATTCCACGGAAACTTCACACAGTTCTTCTATGCAGCAATGCTCGGTTTCCTGTTTGCGTACATTTATACCCGCACCGGAAAGATCCATTATACGATCATTCTTCATATGGCCATGAATTTCTGGGGAACAGCAATCCCGATGCTGGTCACAAAAAAAATTGACACAAATGCCTTCTTTGAGGCCGTGCAGGATGCCATGGATGCGCTGCAAAAGTATATCACATCCGGTCAGCCAATGGATGAAGTCAATCAACAGCTCTCCGCTCTGTTGGGAGATATTAAGCCGCTCCTGATCTACAGCGCGTGCAATTATCTGCTTGCATTCCTCGGCTTCATCTTCCTGCTCATTCACCGCAAACGCTTCCGGATTGATCCGCCTGTTACGCCTCTGCCGACACGCACGCATCTGAATGTCATCTTCCTGAATCTCGGCGTGCTGTTTGCGCTCTGCATCTGTGTGTTCCAGTTTATCAACCAGATCTACGGCATTCTTTGAGCAGTCAGCGGAAGTCGCGTGCATAAACAGCCGCAAATTGCATCCGTTTCATAGCATAGATAAACATAATGCCCCGGAGCGTGATATGTGAACCGCCCCGGGGCTGTTTTTATATGGTTATTTGTTTGGATTCGTTACAGCTTTTTTCTGCTTCATTTCTGTGCGATCAGCTGTTCGACCTGCTCGCGTTTCTCATACAGCACGCAGCCGCCCGCATGGTCATCTGCGAGAAGATCACCGCTGCGCAGCGCCGTAAACAACGGAGAATGCATCGCTTCCAGCAGGGAGGTCTGCTTCACATTCACATCAGAGAACGGCGAAAACGGACAGGGCTCTGCCCCCCCGTGCGAGTTGATATGGAAGAATCCGCGTCCTGCCGCGACACATCCGCCGGAGCTTTTCTCGTCGCCGGGAAATGAGATGAACAGCATCTCGCCATAGGTCTCGCGAAGATCCCGGATCGCATCCTGCAAGTATTCCCGCTCCGGATCGGTCGGCGCAAGCGATTTGCTCTCCTCCGTTACCGGCACATATTCCACAAAGATCACCGCCTTGCAGCCGCACGCAGAGAGACTGTCGAGGTATTCCCGCGATGTGACCTCTCTGTAATTCTGCGTCGTAACCGTCACGGATGCACCGAAGATCAGACCGCGCTTCTGAAATTCATCCATATTCGCAACTGTCCGGTCATAGATGCCCGCACCGCGTCTGGCATCGGTCTTCTCGCGCCCGCCTTCAATACTCAGAATCGGAATGAGATTGCGGCATTTGTCCAGCAGCATGAAATATTCCCCGTCAATATATGTGCCGTTCGTGAAAATCGGAAACAGAATATTTTGCTTCTTTCCCGCCGCACGAATGATATCGCGGCGCAGCATCGGTTCTCCGCCGGCAAGCAAAATAAAGCTGATGCCAAGTTCATCTGCTTCATCAAATATTCTCGCCCATTCCTCAGCCGTCAGCTGCTTCACAGGCGCAGCATCGACCGTTGCATGATTGCAGCGCGAATAGCAGCCTTCACAATGCAGATTGCACTGGCTCGTGATACTCGCGATCAGAAACGGCGGGATATGCTCGCCGCTGTCCTCCGCCTTTCTCCGCTTCGCCGATGCAGATCGGCTTGCCGCCGCAAATCTCAGCATAAATGCACTTTCCTTCGGATTTTTAAGCGTCGCTTTCAAAGCGCCCGCAACAATATCCTCAACCCCCTCGGTCAGATAGCTTTGCAGATCAAATTTTTCCTGCATTCCGATCACCTCTTGCATTTGATTTCGTGCGTTTTACTTGTATGCAATTATTATACACGGTATAATCGCATTTGTCAATAGGGAATCGAAATATTGTGCAGGATAAAAGGGAAGACAGCCGCAAAGCCGTCTTCCCTTTTTGCATTTATTACTGTGCGCCGTCGAACATATAAATGAACTTCACGCTGCCCTCCATGTCATCGGAGATACCCGAATAGCTGTTGTATGTCTTTGATGCTTTGCAGATCTCCTTGAACCGTGCAATCATATCCGGCAGATTCTCATTGACTGCACCGGTCAGAACGGAGATGCCATCGCGGTTGAATTTGATCATGCCGTCATTCAGCTCCTTTGCGCCGTCCTCCAGCTTCGATACGCCGTCAACCAGTGCCGTGCTGCCGTCTGCAAGCGTTCCGATTCCGGTATGCAGCGCATCTGCACCGTCGGAGAGCTTGCCGGCTCCGGCTCTCAGCGTTCCGATCGACTGATAGAGCGTCAGTGCGCCGCCGGAAATCTGCGTTCCGCCCGTCACAAGCTGCATCATGCCGCCGTCCAGTGCGCCCGCACCGTCATAGAGCTGACCGATGCCGCCCGTGAGTGCGAGCGAGCCGTCCTTCAGCTTCACAAGTCCCTGATCCAGTGCCGATGCACCGCCGACGACCTGTGCAAATCCGCCGTTCAGTGCATTCGCGCCGGCGGAAAGCTGTCCGAGTCCGGTATTCAGTCCGGTATTGCCCGCAGCGAGTTTGTCAATGCCGGCGATCAGCGCATCCAGTCCGCCGGTCAGCGCCGTGCTGCCCGATGCGAGATCTGCAATGCCGCCGTCCAGTGCCGCAGCACCCTTTGAAAGATCGCCTGCGCCCTGCGCAAGCTGTGCGGATGCGCCGGAAATCTGTGCAGCGCCGCCTGCCAGCGCCTTGCCGCCCGCATCGAGCTGCGCAAGTCCCTGCTGAAGCGATGCAGAACCGGTCTGTGCATCGCTGAGACCGCTGCCGAGCTGTCCGAGTCCCGCGCCGAGCTGCTCTGCGCCGTCCCTGACAGACTGTGCGCCTGCGGTCAGCTGACCGTCCTCCGCCATAGATGCGGCGATCTGCTTCTGACCGGCGACTGTCTGCTGCAATGTGCCGATCGCAACAGCCAGCTCCTCAGACGGCGACTGTTCATAGAGTGCCTGCAATGCTGCGAGCGCCTGCTCATTCGCCGCGACTGTGGTATTAAGCGATGCGCCTGCCTGTGCGATGCCCTGCGAAAGCTGCTCCGCTCCGGCAGAAAGCTGTGATGCACCTTTATTCAGCTCATCCGCGCCGGATTTTGCTGCGCCGATGCCGTCAGCAAGCTGATCTGCACCGCCCTTGACGGTACCGATGCCGTCCGAAACCTGCTTTGCCGAATCGCTGAGTGATGCAGCGCCGTTGCTGAGATCGCCCGCACCCTTTGCCAGTGCTGCCGAGCCGTCCCTGACCTGCTTACTGCCGTCCGTCAGCTGCGAAACGCCGCCTGTCAGCTGTGATGCGCCCTTTTTCAGCTCCGATGCGCCGCCCTGTACCTGCGTAAATCCCGCAGTCATTTCGTCGGAGCCGTTCTTTGCCGCGTCAATGCCCGTGCCGAGATCACCTGCGCCCTTTGCAAGCTGACCGATTCCGGCATTCAGCTTCGATGCGCCGTCCTCTGCGCTTGTGATGCCGCCGCTGAGTGTATCTGCGCCCTTGCGCACCTCTGCGGCGCCGGCTGCCAGTGCCGCAGAGCCGTCCTTTGCATCGTGAAGACCGTCGGAGAGTGCCGCTGCACCGTCAGAGAGCGTCTTTGCGCCGTTTTCCAGCTGAACAGAACCGTCTGCGAGCTGATCCGCTCCGTTTTTCAGTTCAGCGGAGCCGTTTACCAGCTTGTCGATGCCGTCCGTCAGATCGCCGGAGCCGTCGGAAAGCTGCCGGATGCCGTCATAGAGCGCTGCCGTACCCTCGGTCAGTTGATCTGCGCCGTCACTGAGCTGTCCGAGCTTCTCTTTCAGATCATCAAACGATGTTGTTCCGTCTGCGTCGATCTGCGAGAAGATCTCATTGGAAACGACTGTTACGGACGATGCCATTTCAAAATCCTGCACATCGGCTTCGATCTCGAAGCTGTCGGGGAGCTCCGCATTCAGCCCCTTGACCGCATCCAGATCAAGGCTGTCGCCGAGTCCCGGAAATGCGATGCCGACAACGATCAGCCGTTCGCCGTCCGAAATGACCTTGCCGTTTTTCACGGAGACATTCAGGAACTTATCCGTGCTGAGCATTGCCGCGCTCGCGGTCATGAACGGCACGCAGAGCTCTTTCTTTTCGCCGTTGATATCGGCGGTGAAATGCTGCTTGTTCGTGTAATCCCAGCGGATTACGAGATGTCCGCTCTTTCCTTTGATCTCATCGGGCGAAACCTGCTTGCCGTCGAGATAATATGTCATTTTCACCTCGACCGGAAGCTCCTGATCGGATGTACCCTTATAGTAAATATCATTGCCGTCGGCAGACCATTTCAGCTGATCGCCGTCCGCTGTGAATTCCTCCCAGCCCTTGACATTTTCGATATTGCTGAGATTGGAGATATCAGCCAGATCGCTGAGCGCCGGCGCATTTTTCAGCCAGTCGCTGACGATCACATTCTTCACGGCGGAATCATTTCCGCACATCACATAGACTGTTTCGTCCTTGAATGCGGATTTGCCGTTCGCTTTGCGGCTTTCAGACTTTTCCGTCTCTGCATCGGAGACTGCGGAATCTGTCTGCGCGGCCTCGCCGCCGATATTTGCATATGCGATCATACCCGTTGTGCTTGCCGAAAGCAGAATGGCAAGTGCGCCTGCGATAACTCTGTTATATGATTTCATGATGATACTTCCTTTCATACCCAACACAGTGAATCAATGAAGAAAACCGAAGCGGAGCTTATGCTTCTGCTCCGAATGCTGTCCGAAGCCGGCGCTCGTTTTGCAGATCACTTTATCAAACAGCATGAACATCGACGGCAGCGCCGTTACAACAACGACCATTGAGATCAGTGCGCCTCTTGCGAGCAGCATACACAGCTCCGAGATCAGGCCGATATCGGAATACAGTGCGACGCCGACCGTTGCGGCAAAGAAGCCGAGCGCAGAGGTGATAACGGATTTGATCGAGGTACGCAGCGCGATCGCGATAGATTCCTTTTTGTCTTTGCCGCTGCTGCGCTCCGTGCGGTAGCGCGTTGTCATGAGAATTGCGTAGTCAACCGTCGCGCCGAGCTGGATCGTACCGATGACGATCGGCGCGATGAATGAGAGCTTCGTGCCGGTGTAGCAGGAAATGCCGAGGTTGATCATGATCGCCAGCTCAATGACCGAGACCAGAATGACCGGCAGCGTCAGAGACTTGAATGTGAATGCGATAATGAGGAAGATCGCAGCGATCGAGAGCAGATTGACGACCTTGAAATCATGGTCGGTGATCTCGATCAGATCCTTTGTTGCGGGCGCTTCGCCGATCAGCATTGCACCGGTATCGTATTTGGATGCGATCTCGTTCAGGCGGCCGACCTGCCGGTTGACTGCGTCAGAGGCGACCTCATACTCCGAGCCGATCAGCATACTCTGCCATTTGTCGCTGTTCAGCACCTCGCGGACGGAATCGGGAATCACTTCCTCCGGAACCGCAGAACCGACCAGCGAATTGAAGTTCAGTACGTATTTGACACCGTTCACGCTTTCCATTTCATTTGTCATGCTGTGCGATTCCTTTGCGGTGAGATCCGAGCGGATCATCAGGATATGTGTGCTGTTCATGTCAAATTCTTCGGAGAGCTTTGTATTTGCGATCACGCTGTCAAGATCCTTCGGGAGCGTGCTGTCGAGCTTATAGTAGACGCCGTAATGACTGTTGCCGTATGCAGCCGGGATCAGAAGTACGACCGCGCCGACGAGGAACACCCACGAATGATTCGTGATGAACTCGGAGACTCTGCTGAACTGCGGCATGAGATCTCTGTGCGAGGACTTGTCGATCGCGCGTTCAAAAATCAGGATCATCGAGGGCAGGACCGTTACACAGGAGATCACGCCGCAGACAACGCCCTTCGCCATGACAATGCCCAGATCCATGCCGAGCGTGAATGTCATGAAGCACATTGCGAGGAATCCGGCAACTGTCGTGAACGAACTGCCCACGACCGAGGTGATCGTATTCGCAATCGCCTGCGCCATTGCCTGTATCTTGTCATCGGGATTCTGCGCAAGCTGTTCCTTGTAGCTGTGCCAGAGGAAAATGGAGTAGTCCATTGTCACGCCGAGCTGCAAAACCATCGCGAGCGCCTGTGTGATGAACGAGATCTCACCGAGAAACACATTCGTTCCGAGATTCCAGACCACCGCGAAGCCGATGCTCAGCATGAAGAATACCGGAATGAGGAACGAATCCATCGTCAGCAGCAGAACGATCGTTGTCAGCAGAACGGCGATCGCCGCATAGATCAGCGTTTCGCTCTGCGTCAGATTCTTCATGTCCAGCGTGATCGCGGACATTCCGCTGATGAAGCACTGCTTTGCAGTGACGGCGCGCATCTCATCGACTGCCGCAAGCGTACCGTCTGCGGAGGTCGTGTCATCGAAGAAGACCGCCATCATGGTCGTATCATCGTGATTGAAGAAGTCATAGACCTTCTGCGGCAGGATCTCCTTCGGGATCTGGCAGTCGGTCAGCGACTGATAGCAGACGACATTGGAAACATGGTCGATCGCTGAGATCTTGTCAGCGGTCTCCGCGACCTCCTTGTCGCTCATGCCCTCCACCATGACGAGCGAGAAGCCGCCCTGTCCGAAGTCCTCCTTGAGAATGTCCTGCCCGATCATCGTATTGATGTCCTTCGGCAGATAGGAGAGAATGTCGTAATTGACGCGGGTATTGAGAAAACCGATCGCTGAGGGTATCAGCAGCAGAACACTGATTATGAGGATCAGAACTCTGTGCTTTGCGATCCATTCGCCGAGCTTCAACATAATATCATCCTTTCATACATCGGAATTGACCGTTGTTCATTTTTTTCTTGACTGTATTATAGCACAAAACTGACCGTTAGTCAATCTATATCCGCGATAAAAATGACCTTCGGTCAGATTTTCGTATACCTGCACAAATTTGCCGCACAGTTTCCGGCATCATTCAGCATGATTGAATGCTTGACACCCGCGGCTTTCTGGGTTATAATGAAAAATACAGGGCATTCTATCCGGAGAGCCGGTACTTCCGGCCGAAAAAAAGGAGCCAGAACATGGGGAAAATTGATCTCAACAAAAAGCTCAAGGAAAACACCCTGCTGAAAGCCGCATTCGAGTTCTTCACCACAAAGGGCTTCAGCAAAACCTCGATCACGGATATCGTCAATCAGGCGGGCGTTGCAAAGGGCACATTCTACCTTTATTTCAAGGATAAGTACGATATCCGCAACCGCCTGATCTCACACAAATCCAGCCAGCTTTTCCGGACTGCCGTCGAGGAGCTGGGCGATCAGACCGAAGGCCTTTCCTTTGAGGACAAGCTCATCATGGTCATTGACAATATCATCAATCAGCTCAATGAAAATCAGTCTTTGCTGAATTTTATCTCGAAGAATCTCAGCTGGGGCATCTTCAAAACTGCGCTGACCTCCCCTGTTTCCGATGACGATATCAATTTCTCGGATGTGTATTACGGAATGCTCGCGGAAGCGCCCTGCGAATTTCAGGATCCGGAGATCATGCTCTTTATGATCATTGAGCTGGTCTCGGCGACCTGCTATTCCGCTATATTATATGAGGATCCCTGCACGATCAGTGAACTGAAGCCGCATCTCTACGATTCGATCCGGCTTATCATCGACCGGCACAAAAAGGGCGCAAAGGCACCGGAGGATCAGATACATGAAAATCAGTGACAACATCCGCCGGATCCTTGAAAACGGCGCAGAATGGACATTTTTCACAAACCGCTCCTATCCGGCCAAAATCCAGCTTGCCGATCCGCAGCAGATCTACAATGTTCCCGGTCAGCCCGGCGTGGTCTATAACATTCTGGAGGATGCCTATGAAAAGGTCGGCGGAGCCGGCTATGTTGTCACCGGCATCGCAGGAGAAATGTGGCCGATCGGCGCGGGCGCGGTCGTGAAATACAATGTCGATCCGGCAAAGATCAACGCAGAGCCGCTGCCCGTTCAGACCGTCGAGCTGGACACTGTTTATGCTGCGATCGTGATTCCGACGGATACGCCGTTCACGCTGGAGGTCAGTTACGGCGAGTGCGCCGTGCTGAAAGGGAACCGTCCCGGCATCGCGCACGGCAGCGGCGACCGGATTTTAGTATTCGCAAAAAAAGACGGCGGCATCTGGCAGCCGGATTTCTCCGATAACGGCCGGATCGTCAACGGTGCGATCTTTGACAAGCTCTATCAGCCGTTCGCGGGCTGATGATACTATAAACCGGAGTTTAGCAGTGTCTCCGACGGATTTATATTGGGGCTCCGCCCCAAACCCCGCCCAA
>CAMOOV010000067.1 GCA_946621745.1 uncultured Ruminococcus sp. | reverse complement strand
GGAGAGCATCCTGCCGCTGCTGACCGTTCTGCATCTCGGACTGCTGGCGGCCGCCGCTGCATATCTCCCGCTGCGCGTTTATGCTGCCGGAGCTGCGCTGCCCTGCTGTTATCTCAAGCTGCCGCATGAATCGCCCTTTCGCGTGATCGGAACGGCGCTGCGACTGACACGCCGTTTGACACCGAAGATCATCTGGATGCGGCTGACCTCGCTGCCGCTGTTGCTCCTGCCGGTCACGGCAGTCTGTGCGCTTCCGGTTCTGCTGACGGCCGAGCAGCTTCTTACCGAGCGCGCATGGCGGCATACCGTCCCGCAGAAGCACTCGCATTTCTCACGGCTGGAGCTTCATGCGCGTGATACTGCTCTGCACGGATCGGTCTGAGATGCAGCAGGAATTGTGCATCATGCATATGCATTCTCCAACATAATTATGCAATATGACGAATTCTCGCATTTTTGCAGAATTCACTTGACAAATCCCCCTGATTCTGCTATAATAATGAAGCTGACCGCGGACAGCGAAAACCTTGCTGGTGTAGCTCAGTTGGTAGAGCAGCTGATTTGTAATCAGCAGGTCGGGGGTTCAAGTCCGTCCACCAGCTTTTATAGGGGAGAGTTCCCGAGTGGCCAAAGGGGGCAGACTGTAAATCTGTTGCGTAATGCTTCGGTGGTTCAAATCCACCCTCTCCCATGTTAAAAGACAGTCTTTCGACATTCGGAAGACTGTCTTTTTTATATCTGCATCATCGCACTTTATTTCAGAAAGGAGCTGTATTATGAGCGAATCCAAATCCAAAACAATCAGCAAACCGCGTCTGATCGCCGGCATCGTCCTTAGCGTACTGGTTCTCCTTTTCGGCATCTATCTGACTGCTGTCATGGTATACCGCACACGCTCGATCGTTCAGACCGAAGCCTATATGAAGGTTTTCCGCTATGAGATCCTGATCTGCGCAATATGGCTGCTCGGTGCGCTTTCGCTCATCGTCTCCGGTGTCAGATCTTCCGCAAAATCCGTCGGACGCATCATTATAAAAGTGATTGCAGTTATCATTATGCTGCTTGGCCTTGCGCTGTTCGGCTACACCTGCTTCGTGGGAATCCGGGGAATCGTCTCCGACTCCGATGAAACCAAAAATGCGATCGTCCTCGGCATGGCGCTCGAAAACGGCAAGCCGAATCAGGATTTGCTCAACCGCGTCAAGCGCGCTGAGGAATATCTCAATGAGCATCCGGATTCCATGCTGATCTGCACCGGCGGCAACAAGACCGAAACCTCGCCGTCCGAAGCGGAGGTCATGAAGGATCTGCTGATGCAGGACGGCGTTGCGGAGGACAAGATCATTCTGGAGGATCAGGCGCCTATGACACTGGCAAATTTCCGGAACACTGCGGAAATGATCGACTCGAACGAACCCGTCACGGTCATCACAAACAGCTATCATATGTACCGTTCGCTTTCGATTGCGAAGACGGCAGGCTTCACGGATCTGAAGGCCGCATCTGCCAAATCCGATCCGGTCTTTTACGGCGCGAATCTGATGTGGGAGGTCGTTTCGCTGATCGATCAGATGTTCCCGAAATCCGGGAATCACCCGGCGCCGTCCCCTGCTTCATCCGTTGTTGACAGCGCCGCTGCCGTCAGCAGCTCTGCACAGTAATCCGTATACAACCAAGCCGTGCGCTCTGCAACGAACGCACGGCTTTTCACCGGCAGTGCCGGAGCCATGATCTAAAGTCCTCCGGAAGCGGATGGGCACAGAATAAGACTTCCCCAGACCGTAAAATAGGCGCGATCAGCGCCGTAACAGCGACAAAATTGGTATGCTCCGCGAAACGGTGCCGGAGGGAAACGGCTGTCGGCCCTGCCGACCGGCTGTCTGCCCTGCCGACTTAGTTCTTGCTGAAATCGCGCAGCTCCAGTCCGTCGTTTTTCTCGGTCGCCCAGCGGATGTTCCACTCGCTCGTAAAGAGCAGCAGATACTGGTCGCGGAAATCCTGCACGAGCTTCGTGTCCTCGCTGATCGTCAGCTCCGGCTTCCTGTCGGTCGGGATGCCGCCGATCCAGCGGATATACTGATAGCTCAGCGGCTCTCGGATGATCTCAACATTGTACTCCGTCCGCATCCGATGCTCAAACACTTCAAATTGCAGAACACCGACAACGCCGACAATGACCTCCTCCATACCGGTTTCCGGCTCATGGAAAATCTGGATCGCGCCCTCCTGTGCAATCTGCATAACGCCCTTGACGAACTGCTTGCGCTTCATTGTGTCCTTGTGGCGGACGCGTGCAAAATGCTCCGGCGCAAAGGTCGGGATGCCCTCGAAGCAGACCTTCTTCTTCGGATCGCAGATCGTATCGCCGATTGAGAACAGACCGGGATCAAACACACCGATGATATCGCCCGCAAATGCTTCGTCAATGATCTCGCGGTTTTCGGCCATCATCATCTGCGGCTGCGAAAGGCGCATTTTCTTGTCGCCCTGCACATGATAGACCTCCATATCCCGCGTGAATTTGCCGGAGCAGATCCGCAGGAATGTCACACGGTCGCGGTGTGCCTTATTCATGTTCGCCTGAATCTTGAAAACGAATGCGGAGAATGATTCGTCAAACGGTGAGACGGTTCCGCCGTCCGCAGAGGAACGCGCCAGCGGAGGCGGCGTCAGCTCCAGAAAACGCTTCAGGAACGGCTCGACACCGAAATTTGTCAGTGCAGAGCCGAAGAAGACCGGTGAGAGTGTGCCGTTGTGGATTGCCTCGGCATCGAAATCCTCGGAGGCGCCGTCGAGCAGCTCAATATCCTCCGCGAGCTGTGCATGATTGTCCTTGCCGATCAGTTCAGCGAGTGCGGGATCGTCCGGCGAGACCTCGGTCTGCGAGACCTCATGTGCGCCGCTCGTCCCCTCAAAGGAGAGGATGTGCCGCGTTTCAAGATCAAAGACACCGCGGAAATCCTTACCGCAGCCGATCGGCCAGTTGACCGCATAGGTCTTGATGCCGAGCTCGCGCTCAATCTCCTCCAGCAGATCGAAGGGATTCTGCGCCTCTCTGTCCATTTTGTTGATGAAAGTGAAAATCGGAATATGGCGCATCACGCAGACATGGAACAGCTTCCGCGTCTGCGGCTCAACGCCCTTTGCCGCATCAATGACCATGATTGCGGCATCGGCGGCCATGAGTGTGCGGTAGGTGTCCTCAGAGAAGTCCTGATGTCCGGGGGTATCAAGAATATTGATGCAGCATCCGTCGTACTCAAACTGCATGACGGATGATGTGACGGAGATGCCGCGCTGCTTTTCAATCTCCATCCAGTCGGAGACCGCGTGGCGGGCGTTCTTTTTGCCCTTGACCGCTCCGGCCATTGCGATCGCGCCGCCGTAGAGCAGGAGCTTTTCGGTGAGTGTCGTTTTACCGGCATCCGGATGCGAGATGATCGCAAAGGTGCGCCGCCGCCGGATCTCTTCTTCCATAGTGCGCAAGATTGATTCCTCCGATCAGAATTGCGGACGCTGTCCGCCGAATTTGCATAACATTACTATTATACCATATAATAAAAAAAAGTGCAATGGGTACGGAAAATAAATTGAACAGTTTCTGCTGCATGAGTTCATATAGAAGCCATGTGCTGCCCGGATATACCTTATTATATATTATATTGGTCTGTTTGCAGCAAACCATTCTGCGAGGTCATCGATCTGTCACCACAGTCATCAAAATGCACATTGATAATCTGAAATAATTGTACTGAATGACGAAGTTTGTGAAAAATCTGTGGGAATGCTTGACATTCTGCGGGAAAAGTGGTATCTTATATTTAGCACTCGGAGAGATAGAGTGCTAGCACAAAAAGAAACAGTCTGCAAAAGGCAGCGGAAAGGGGGCGCTGAACTGTGGATGACAGAAAGCTGCGGATCCTTGCCGCGGTTGTGGATGCATATGTGACGACAGGTGAGCCGGTCGGTTCCAAGGCAATCGCATCTCTGCCCGACATTCATGTTTCAGCCGCGACCATTCGCAATGATATGGCGGTGCTGGAGCAGCTCGGACTGCTGGAGCAGCCCCATACCTCCGCAGGCCGGATCCCGACATTTCAGGGCTATAAGCTCTATATCGAGAAATGCATGAACGGCGTGCAGCTCCCCGTCGAGGAGCAGCAGCGGATCGACGAGATCTTTGAAGCGAATCCGGAAATGAACGAGGAAACGCTGATTCAGTCTGCGACCACTGCGCTCGCGGAGATCACGAAATGCGCGGCCGTCGCGGTCGATGCAATGCCGCAGTTCTCGGTGATCTCAAAGGTCGAGGTCATCCCGACCGGCAAGCGGCTCTATGTGATCCTGCTTATCACCTCAGAGGGCGAGATCAAGAACAAGGCCTGCCGGCTGGAATTCGATCTCGATAACGAGCAGCTCGCATTCTTCGCGCAGTACCTCACAGAGCATCTCAGCGGCGTGGCGCTCGGACAGCTCTCACCGGAAATGTTCGATCAGCTTGTCACCGCAATGGGCGCGTATATGACAACGCTGACACCGCTCGTGCAGGGGCTCTATGAGCTGAGCCGCGATATGATGCGGCAGGAGCTGACCGTCAACGGCACACGCAATCTGCTGACCTGTCAGGAGCTGGATACACAGGATATCGTCGAATTCATGGAGCATCAGGATGTCATCATGCCGCTGCTCGATGAGACCTTCAGCGGCATCCATGTGATGTTCAGTGAGGATGCGAAGCAGGAGGAGAAACAGACCTTCGTGATCGGCAATTCCAGCATGATCGTCGGGCAGTACCGCAAGGACGGCAAGGCGGCAGGCCGGCTCGGACTGATCGGTCCGATGCGGCTGAATTACGCGAAGGTGATCCCATATCTTGAATATTTTACGGATAAGATCAGCAAGCTGATCTCCGAAAAGGAGGATGACAACACATGACAGACGAGATCCGTGATGCAGACGGCTGCGAGGATTACGAATCCTTAGAGGAAAGCGGCCTGCATGATGAAGCGGAGGACACTGCGGAGACGGAGAACACTGCGGAGACGGAGGACACTGCGGAACCGGAGGATGTGATCGGCGATGAGACCGATGACGGCGAGCCGGAGATCGTTGAGGCCGATCCGCTGGAGCAGGCAATGCAGGCGGCCAATGACAAATATATGCGGCTCTTTGCAGAGTTCGACAATTTCCGCAAGCGCACCGCAAAGGAAAAAGCTGAGACCTATCAGGACGCCGTCGCAAAGACCGTTCTGGAGCTGCTGCCCGCCGTGGACAGCTTCGAGCGCGCAATGGAAGCGCCCTGCACCGATGAGGCCTACCGCAGCGGCATGGAGAAGATCTATCAGCAGATGACCGGCATCTTTGAGAAGCTCGGCGTCGCAGAGATCCCCGCGCTGAATGAGCCCTTTGATCCGAAGGTGCATAACGCGATCCGGCAGGTCGAGGACGAGAATTTCGGTGAATCGACCGTCTGTGAGGTCTATCAGAAGGGCTACCGGCTCGGCGACCGGATCATCCGCTGCGCAATGGTTTCCGTTGCGAACTAGCGTGAAATCTGAGCAATCCGAATAAGGCGGCTGCAATGACAGCCTGCCGAAAATTATATATCATTGGAGGTAACTATCATGAGCAAGATTATCGGTATCGACCTTGGCACGACCAATTCGTGTGTAGCAGTTATGGAAGGCGGCAACGCCGTTGTTATCCCGAACGCAGAGGGCGCAAGAACCACCCCGTCTGTTGTTGCAGTTTCCAAGACCGGTGAGCGTCTGGTCGGCCAGATCGCAAAGCGTCAGGCAATCACGAATCCGGATAACACCGTCATCTCGATCAAGAGAAAGATGGGCAGCAGCGAGAAGGTCACTGTGGACGGCAAGGCATATACCCCGCAGGAGATCTCCGCAATGGTGCTGCAAAAGCTGAAGGCGGATGCAGAGGCATATCTCGGCGAGCCGGTCACCGAAGCGGTCATCACCGTTCCGGCATACTTCACCGACAGCCAGCGTCAGGCAACCAAGGACGCAGGTCAGATCGCCGGCCTGAATGTCAGACGAATCATCAATGAGCCGACCGCCGCAGCACTTTCCTACGGCATCGACAAGGAAGATGAGCAGAAGATCATGGTCTTTGACCTCGGCGGCGGTACCTTCGATGTTTCGATCATCGACATGGGCGACGGCGTCACGGAGGTTCTCGCGACCGCCGGCAACAACCGTCTCGGCGGCGATGACTTCGATCAGCGCATCATCAACTGGATCCTTGAGGAATTCAAGAAAACCGAGGGCATCGACCTCTCGACCGATAAGACCGCTATGCAGCGTCTGAAGGAGGCTGCGGAAAAGGCGAAGATCGAGCTTTCCTCGATGACCACGACCAATATCAACCAGCCGTTCATCAGCGTGGATGCGACCGGCCCGAAGCACCTCGATCTCACACTGACACAGGCAAAGTTCAATGAGCTGACCGCTGACCTCGTCAGAGCGACAATGGGGCCGGTCGATCAGGCACTCCGCGATTCCGGCCTGAGCGCATCCGACCTCGATAAGGTGCTGCTTGTCGGCGGTTCTTCGAGAATCCCGGCCGTGCAGGAGGCTGTCAAGGCAAGAATCGGCAAGGAGCCGTTCAAGGGCATCAACCCGGATGAATGCGTCGCACTCGGCGCTGCATATCAGGGCGGTATCCTCGGCGGCGATGTCAAGGAAGGTCTGCTCCTGCTCGATGTCACCCCGCTGTCTCTCGGTCTGGAAACAATGGGCGGCATCTGCACGAAGCTGATCGAGCGCAATACGACGATCCCGACCAAGAAGTCGCAGGTCTTCTCGACCGCTGCGGATAATCAGCCGGCCGTTGACATCGTTGTGCTTCAGGGTGAGCGTGAATTTGCAAGAGACAACAAGAAGCTCGGCGAATTCCGTCTCGACGGTATTGCTCCGGCACCGCGCGGTGTCCCGCAGATCGAGGTCACATTCGATATCGACGCGAACGGTATTGTTCATGTTTCCGCAAAGGATCTCGGTACCGGCAAGGAGCAGAATATCACGATCACTTCCTCGACCAACATGAGCAAGGAAGATATCGACCGCGCTGTCCGCGAGGCGGAGCAGTTCGCGGAGGAGGATAAGAAGCGCAAGGAATCCGTCGATGCAAAGAACAACGGCGAATCCCTCGTGACACAGTGTGAGCGTGCGCTCCAGGAATTCGGCGACAAGGTCTCCGCAGAGGATAAGGCACCGATCGAGTCGGCAGTCAATGACCTCAAGGAAGCGCTCAAGACCGACAATACCGAGGATATCAAGGCAAAGACCGAGGCGCTCCAGAATGCATTCTATGCGCTCAGCTCGAAGGTCTACAATCAGGCAAATCCGCAGGGCGGCGCGCCGGATTTCAGCAATATGAACATGGGCGGCGCTGATGGCGCTCAGCCAAATCAGAACGGCGGCGACGACGGCGTTGTGGATGCCGATTACACTGAGGCATAATTGATGCATCAATTATAAACAGCTGCATGAAACCTACTTCCCGGCCGGATAATTCTGCGGTCGGGAAGTAAGTGCTATACATCAGAACCGCGTACTGCGCGGCGGAGGAGACATATGGACGATAAGAACCCCCTCAAGGACAACCGGAAATATCTGACGATGCTGATTGCGGCGCTGGCAATTCTGGTGTTTTTGCTGGTTCTGCTGATGAAGCCGATCCCGGCCTGGCAGCTTACCTGACTGCAAACAGCATTGACATTTATGCGGTATCTCTGATAGATTTATAATGGGACTCCGTCCCAAACCCTGCTCAAGGGACACTGTCCCCTAGGCGGGGGTGTGGGGGCAGCGCTCCCACTATGGATCCGCCGGAGGCACCATATAAAAGTCAATGCGGCGGGCGCGGACTTCTGCGAAAAGCACTTGCATTTCAGGAGAATTTGTGTTATAATATAATGTAATTTTATGCGCAGATTCCGAATGCGCTGCTGTGATTATGAAACTGCACACACGAAAGGGTGTTGGAAATGGCTGATAAAAAACGGGATTATTATGAGGTGCTGGGGGTTGAACGCTCGGCCGGCGATGAGGAGCTGAAAAAGGCCTACCGTAAGCTGGCGCGTGAGTGTCACCCTGATCTGCACCCGGATGACCCGACCGCAGAGGAGCGCTTCAAGGAGATCACTGAAGCCTATGAGGTGCTGTCCAATGCGGAAAAGCGTCAGATTTACGATCAGTACGGTCATGAGGGGCTTGACAGCAACGGCATGGGTGCCGGCGGCATGGGCGGTTTCTCCGATGTCAATGAGATTCTTGAAAGTCTGTTCGGCGGCTTCGGCGGAATGTTCGGCGGCGGCAGAGCGCAGAATGCGAATGCACCGCGGCAGGGCAGGGATCTCCAGACTACTGTGACGATCGAATTCATGGAGGCCTGCATGGGCAAATCGCAGAATGTGCAGGTGCAGCGCATGGAGAACTGTCCGGACTGCCACGGCTCCGGCAGCGCGGGCAATTCCGGCACAGAGGTCTGTCCGGACTGTCAGGGACGCGGAACCGTCAAGGCGACGCAGCGCACCCCTTTCGGCCTGATTTCGTCCTCCAAGACCTGTCCGCACTGCGGCGGTAAGGGCAAGATCATCAAGTCGCCCTGTCAGAAATGCCGCGGCGCAGGCAGAGTACGCGTGACAAAGAGCATCAATGTCGATATTCCTGCCGGTATTGATGACGGCCAGATGATCCGCGTCAGCGGAATGGGCGATGCCGGTGTGAACGGCGGCCCTGCCGGCAATCTGATTGTCGGTGTCAATGTCAAGCCGCATCCGATCTTCCGGAGAGAGGATTACGATATTCACTGCGATATCCCGATCACATATGCACAGGCTGTCCTCGGTGACGAAATTGTTGTCCCGACGATTGACGGCAATGTGAAGTACAATATCAGCGAGGGTACACAGAACGGCACGGTGTTCCGTCTGCGCGGAAAGGGAGTCAGGAAGCTCCAGCGCTCCGACAGAGGCGACCAGTATGTCAAGGTCTATGTCGAGGTGCCGCGCAATCTGAACAAAAAACAGAAGGAACTGCTCCAGCAATATGAGGCGTCGCTGGAATCCAAGAATTATCAGAAGCGTGACAGCTTCTTCAAGAAGCTCAAGGACTTCATCAACGGCACAAAGCAATCCTAAGTCGGCAGTGCCGGTCGGCAGGGCCGACAGCCGTTATCCTACGGCGCCGTTACGCGGAGCATACCAGAGTTGTCGCTGTTGCGGCGCTGGTCGCGCCTATTTAATGGTCTGGCTTTCATCCTATTCTGCGTCCATACGCTTATTGAGAACTTTAGATCATGGTTCCGGCACTGCCGGCGGTCTGCGAAAATCTCATTCTGCTTTCATTCGCTTATTGAGAACTTTAGATCATGGCTCCGGCACTGCCGGCGGTCTGCGAAAATCTCATTCTGCTTTCATTCGCTTATTGAGAACTTTAGATCATGGCTCCGGCACTGCCGGCTCAATAAACAGAAAACTGCTCCCAATCGGAATCGGTTGGGAGCAGTTGCTTTTTCGCTGTGACCGGCGCGGCAGATCACTGGATCTGCTCTACGCGGACATTCTGGATATAGACGGTCGCAGTCGAGCCGCGGTGTCCGAGATTGAATTCCAGTCTGCCGTTCGGATCGTTTTTGTCGTTCATCTCAAAGTCATAGGTAAATGTAGTTTTCTCCGTCGGGACGGTCAGCGTGGTATCCTGCAAATAGCGGATCCAGCCGGCAGTCGGTGCGGAGACACAGACAACGATATCGCGCTCCTCATCCGCCCATGCATCAAATGTCACGCGGTATTTGTTGCCCTTGATCATCGGCAGCTCCGGCTGCACGAGCTGAACGGAATAATCCACCGTACCCTCATTCTCGGAGCGGATAATCATTGTGTTGTCGCTGATCTCGGCGCTGCCTTCGCCGCCCTCGAAGAGCAGGAACTTCCAGTTGACATCATCCGTGAGATCCTCTGCCTCCGCGAAATCGCCGTTGAAGATGAAGTTGCCGTCCTCCAGAGCCTCGCGGTACTGCGCCTCGGGCTTGGTGACATTCGTATCATATTCCGGCTTCTGATAGACACGGACATAGTCGATCGCGAATTCCGCCTTGCTGAAATCGGTGCTGTCATCGGGATTGCCCGGCCATGTGCCGCCGACGGCCAGATTCATCTGCACGAAGAACGGCTGATCGAACGGTGCCGGATAGGGCTTTTCGTCCTCGCCGCTGACTGCGGTAAACCAGTCGTTGACGGTCAGATAGCAGTCGCCGTCGATGTACCAGCGGATCTCGCCCGGCTCCCACTCGACGCTGTACTCATGGAAATCGGATGCAAAGCTGCCGCTATCGAGCACGACCGTGCCCTGCTGCTCCGCGTGCGGCTCACCGTAATGCACAGTACCGTATGCAGTTTCCGGTGCGCTGCCGAGGACTTCCATAATGTCGATTTCGCCGCATTTCGGCCACTGACCGTAGTGACCCTCGTCCTGCGGCATCATCCAGATCGCAGGCCAGAGACCCTGTCCCTCCGGAACCTTTGCACGGGCAACGATTTTGCCGTAGGTGAAGGGGTGATGATCCTGCGAATTGAGCTTGCCGGAGGTGTAGTAGTCCTTGCCATCCTTATCGGACTTGACCGCCTTCAGGATCAGGCAGCCGTCGCGCAGGAAGGCGTTTTCCTCCTTGTCGGTGTACTCCTGAAGCTCCTCATTCGTCCAGCCGGGCTCGCGCTGCTCGCGGTTCCAGTTGTCGGAATTGAGGGCATCGCCGTCAAATTCGTCATGCCAGAGAAGATCATAGCCGTCGAGCTTCGGCGCTTCGGTTTCAGGGGCGGGTGCTTCGGTCTGTGCAGCGGTCTCCTGCACAGAGGATTCGGTGCTGCCGGACTGCGAAGAAGAATTGCCGCAGGCCGTCAGCAGGCTCACCGCAGCAAGCGCAGCGATGACGCGCAGTGTTTTCATGCTGATTCCTCCTGAATGTCCGCAGAAGGGGGATGCGGACTTGGTTTGATTGTATTATACCACATCCGCAGCCGGAAAACTGTCATAATCTTCGCATTTATACCATAATTTCGCCGGGCAGTGCCCGCTGCCGTTTTCCTCCGGGCGGGCAGTGCCCGCTGCCGGTTTCCTACGGCATGGTTTCGCGGAGCGTATCAGTTTCGTCGCTGTTACGGTGCTGATCGCACCTATTTTACGGCCTGGGGAAATCTCATTCTGCTTTCATTTACTTATTGAGAACTTTAGATCATGGCTCCGGCACTGCCGGCGGGTTCTACCCGCCGCTTGCTTTTTTTTCGGATTTGTGGTATGATAGAGAGGACAGTGAAATCAAAGGAGAAAACAGTATGTTTGAACTGCTGAAACAGGAACAGACCGCCCGCCGCGGTGTCTTCCGCACCGTTCACGGCGATTTCCAGACACCGTGCTTCATGAATGTCGCGACCGCCGGAGCAATCAAGGGCGCACTCTCCGCCCGTGACCTTGAAGCGGTCGGCTGTCAGGTTATGCTCTGCAATACCTATCATCTCCATGTCCGCCCCGGCGATGAGATTGTCCGGCAAATGGGCGGCTTGCAGGGCTTTACCGGCTGGCGCGGCCCCACACTGACCGATTCCGGCGGATTTCAGGTCTTTTCGCTCTCGCAGCTCCGCAAGATCAGGGAGGAGGGCGTGACCTTCCGCTCCCATGTGGACGGCAGGCGCATTTTCATGGGGCCGGAGGAGAGTATGCGCATTCAGTCGCATCTCGGCTCGACCATCGCAATGGCATTCGATGAATGCGTGGAGAATCCCGCACCGTATGAATACGCAAAGAAAAGCTGCGAGCGCACAACGCGCTGGCTGAAGCGCTGCAAAACCGAAATGGCAAAGCTCAATGCGGAGGAGGGGACGATCAATCCGCATCAGCTCCTGTTCGGCATCAATCAGGGCTGCACCTTCCCCGATCTCCGCACCGCGCATATGGATGAAATCGCGCAGCTCGATATGGACGGCTATGCGATCGGCGGACTGGCCGTCGGTGAGCCGACAGAGGTGATGTACGATATCATCGAGCACGTCGAGCCGCATATGCCGAAGGAGAAGATCCGCTATCTCATGGGCGTCGGTACGCCGCAGAATATCGTCGAAGCGGCGGCACGCGGCATTGACCTCTTTGACTGCGTCATGCCGAGCCGCAATGCCCGTCATGCGACGGTTTTCACGATGCACGGCATCATGCATCTGACGAATCAGTGTTTTGCCGTGGATCCGCGGCCGATCGAGCCGGGCTGTCAATGCCCGACCTGCCGGAATTTCTCCCGCGCCTATATCCGGCATCTGTTCAAGGCAGGGGAGCAGCTTGCGGGCAGACTGGCCGTGCAGCACAATCTCTGGTTCTACAACAATCTCATGCAGCAGATCCGCGACAATCTCGATGCCGGCACATTTTCGCAGTTCCGGGCGGCGCATTCCGATCAGCTCGGCAGGCTCTATGAGGGGGACTGAATATGAACAGGATCGTCATTGCACTGCTGATTATCATTCCGGTATTTCTGGTCGTGCTGCTCGCAATGAGCGGAATCCGGAATTATGACGAGGACAGCATGATCGCA
>CAMOOV010000066.1 GCA_946621745.1 uncultured Ruminococcus sp. | reverse complement strand
AAGATCCTGTCCGTTCATGATCCCAGCCTTGCCCTCACCGTTGAGGGCGGCGATGCCGCCAACGGCAATAACATCGCCCTTGCACCCTACGAGGATACGCCGGCACAGCATTTTCTCCTGCACCGCACGGACGATGCCTACTACATCACGGCGGAATGCTCCGGCAATGCGGCGCTCGATGTCTATGACATCAGCTATGAGAACGGCGCGAATATCGACCAGTGGGATTACTGGGGCGGCGAAGGGCAGAAATTCTATATCCGTCCGGTCGGAAATCAGTACACAATGTGCGCCGGTGATCTCGATTTCAGCGGAACACTCGATGCCCGCGACCTGAGCCTGATGCGCCGCGGCATATCGGGCGGCTTTGACAGTGTGATAAAAAGGATTGCAGATCTCAGCGGTGACGGCAGTGTCGGTGAAGCGGATCTTGCAATGCTGACAGACGGCCTGCTCAAAGACAAATGGAGCTTCCCGGCAGAATGCAGTATCCCATATGACGAAAAGCCGACGGCCTATCTCTTTGCTTACTTCCTCGGCAATGCGCCGGAGCAGGAGCGCCTGTCCTATGCCGTTTCCACGGACGGCTACCACTTCACTGCGCTGAACGGCGGCCGCGCTGTCTGGGAATCACCGGTCGGCACGAAATGTCTCCGCGATCCGTATATCTTCAAAGGCGAGGACGGCCTCTATCATATGCTCGCGACCGATATGAAATCCTCGCTCGGCTGGAACAGCAACCGCAATCTCATCAGCGCAAAATCGACCGACCTCGTGCATTGGTTCGATGCGTCACTCATTGAGATCGCAAACAAATACCCGAATATGATGAACTGCGACCGCGCATGGGCACCGCAGGCAATCTATGATCCGGAGCAGAAATCCTACATGATCTATTTCGCGGCGCGTGTTCCCGGAACGGATGACCGCACGATCATGTATTATGCATACAGCAAAGATCTCATGAAGCTCGATACCACACCGGCAGTCCTGCTTGCACCGCAGAGCGGTCATGACGCGATCGACTCGGATATCATCTATCAGAACGGAAAGTACTATATGTACTACAAGGACGAGACCACAAAGGGCATTTTCCTTGCGGAAGCCGAACACGCCGCCGGCCCGTACCGCGAGATTCACAAGATCTCCGAGGGCAATCTCGGCGTCGAGGGGCCGAATATCTATAAACTGATCGACTCCGACGAATGGCTGCTGATGTCCGATGCATACGGAAACGGCTATTATGTCATGCAGAAAACGACAGACCTCGAAAACTTCACGACCGTCAGCCGGAATGATTACAGTTTTGATTTCACCCCGCGCCACGGCTATGTCATCCCGATCACGGCGGAGCAGTATACTGCGCTGATTCATGCATTCCCGTCCGGCTCGCTCGGCACATACAATACCGGTGTGCAGCCGGTCACAGTTAGCGCGGCAGCAGGCAGTAATGTCCGTCTTCCGCAGACAGTGACCGCAGAATACAGCGACGGCAGTACAACAGATTTTGCTGTTTCGTGGGATGAAAACGATCTTGCAAAGCTCAGCGGTGCCGCACCGGGAAACTATTCCGTCAGCGGAAAAGTGCTTGCTGCGGATTATGCAAATCCGCTGATCGAGGAGCGCGCCGATCCCTTTGTCACGGACGGCGGCGACGGCTATTATTATTTCACGGGCTCGTATCCGGCATACGGCAGTGCTGACAAGGGCTATGACCGTATCATTCTGCGCCGGAGCAGTACCGTCGCGGGACTGGCCGGCGCCGAGGAAAAAACGGTCTGGTCGGCGCATCCGAACGGCCTGATGTCACGGCATATCTGGGCGCCGGAAATGCATAAGATCGGCGATGCTTGGTATATCTTCTTCGCCGCCGGAACAAAGGAAAATGTCTGGGCGATCCGCCCGTATGTGCTGCGCTGTGACGGCGACCCGTACACAGGAAGCTGGACGGAATGCGGACAGATGCAGCCCTCCTCCGGCGATACGGAATCCTTTGCAGGCTTCTCGCTCGACATGACCTACTTCGAGCATAACGGAAAGCATTATGTCATCTGGGCGGAGATCAAGGGCGATTCCTCGCTGTTCATGGCGGAGATCAATCCTGACGAGCCGTGGAAGCTGACATCAAAGCCGATTCTGCTGACAAAGCCGGAATACAACTGGGAAATGGTCAATCACCGTGTCAACGAAGGCCCCGCTGTCCTCAAAGCAAACGGCAAGGTCTATGTATTCTTCTCCGCATCCGGCACCGGCTCGGAATACTGCGTCGGCAAGCTGACAGCGCAGGCAGACGCCGATCTCATGGATCCCGCAAGCTGGATCAAGACGAAATCGCCGGTTCTGACCTCTGCCGATGTGGAAGGCGAATCCGGCCCCGGCCACAACTCCTTCGTGACTGACGAAAACGGCAATCTGCTGATCGTCTATCATGCAAGGCCGTCTTCCCACGACAATAAGCAGTGCGGCACATACGCATCTGATCCGCTCTATGATCCGTGCCGTCATACCCGCGTGCGGCAGGTATTCTTCGGCGCAGACGGCGAACCGGATATCTCGGTCAGGCCGGATGATCTGCTGAAGCCGCAGTACCGCACTGTCAGCGCGACCGTTACAATCACCTGATACATCAGCAAAGCCCGCGGCAGCATTCAGCGCTGTCAGCGGGCTTTGCACAGCATGATCCCCTGCCGCTGATCAACGACAGGGGATCTGCTGTCCTTTCCGTTTATCCGAGTAAGAGAGATTTCAGAATTGTGAGGTCTGCGGAGGTTACGAAGCCGTCACGGTTCAGGTCTGCGGCTGCGCCCTGCTCCGCCGTCAGATTGCCGGATGTCAGAAGGTATTTGAGCATCCATGTCAGATCCGTCCGGTCGCAGGCGCCGTTTCCGTCAATATCGCCGATGACCGCCTTTTCCTGTGCAATGGCCGCAGCCACATAGTTCACGCAGGAGGTCTGCGCCAGTGCGCCGAGCGTGACCTTTTCCCCTGCGCTGAATTCCTTCCGGTAAAGCTGATATGTGACGACCGGATTGCCGTCGTCGGTCAGGGTATCGTCCGTTTTCTGCCAGCCGGAAAGCCATGCGGGAACATCCGTCACACGCGTATCGAGCGCGACAAATGCAATGATATCATCGCCCGCAGTAAAATACGCTTCCTCACCCGCATACTTCTTGGAATCACAGGCGGTCTGAATCCATTCCGCGCCGTCCAGCACTGCGGGCATCGAGGTGAATGTGAATGCTCTGTCGCCGAAGACCGTGCTGCCGGTCTTTTTCGGCTCGGTCACGACTGACCAGTTATACATATTCGTCGTATCGCCGACGGTGAGATCTTTGATGAGCTTTCCGTCATCGTATGCAAAGGGCTTCGGCGGATCCGCAGTCTGAATGCCGTTGATGACTACGCTCGGACGCGCAGGCAGCGGCACATCACTGCCGAGATAATAGCTCGTATGCGGCGGCTGATTGTACGAGGACTGCTGGCAGCAGTTCTGTGCGCGGTACTGCATATCGTGCATCAGTGTCGTCAGGCGGACATCGGTCGGCGATGTCGAACACCAAATGCGGATATGCTGATTGTCATTTGTGCGCATGATCAGCTCCTCGCGCCAGTCTCCGAAGAGATCGGCGGTCATGCAGGGAACGGATTTCGTGCTGTTATTTGAGCTGCATCCCTCTGCCGTGAAGATCTGTGTGATCGTGTTGGTGTCGATCATTTTGGTGATGCCGTTGCCGTCGAGCAGCTCGCGTTCGAGATCGCCGTCCCAGTAGATCAGGAAGTTCATCGAGGGAGATTTGCCGCCGATCTGATCGCCCTTGCTGTTCATGACGGTATTCGCAGGTCTTGCGCCCCAGAATTCTGCGCCGGCATTGCCCGCCCAGACATTATCTGCGCAGCAGCGGCCGGTATCCTTGTCGCCGTCCTTGTGGAAGATCACCGCGCCGTTGGACGCATCAAACAGCGTGACGCCCCACGGAGAACCCTCGTGACACTCCCAAAGCTCCAGACCGGGACGCTCCGGAACAAAATCGCCGAGATGCTGTGCATCGCCGTGTCCCTTGCCGGATGCCCAGAGCGGCTTGCCGTTGTCGTCGATCACGCAGTCGCCCATGCTGATTTCCTGCTTACCGTCATTGTCCACATCTCCGACCATGACATTGTGGTTGCCCTGTCCGAAGCAGTTGGGCTCCCTATCCTTGTCAGAATCGAAAACCCAGCGGACGGAGAGCTTGCCGTTCACAACATCGACAGCGGAAATCGTCATTCTGGTATAGTAGCCTCTGCCGTAGATCACGGACGGGTGAACGCCGTCGAGATATGCAATGCCGCCGTTCATGCGGTCAACGCGGTTGCCGTAAGCATCACCCCATGTTTCCTTGGAAACAACGCCGCGGGGAACGGGATAATTGATCGTATCAAGCGCCGCACCGGTTCTGCCGTCAAAAAGCGTCAGGAATTCGGGGCCGGAAAGAATGTAGCCATCGGAATTGCGGTAATCCTTTGAGCCGTCGCCGATGACCTTGCCGGTACCGTCCTTGGTGCCGTCGGAGGTTTTGGTGATCAGCTCCGCATGGCCGTCGCAGTCGAAATCCGCGACACAGAGCTGCGTATAGTGCTGACCTGCACGGATATTCTTTCCGAGGTCGATGCGCCAGAGCTGCTGACCGGTCAGCGTATAGCAGTCGATGATGACATTATCGGTATAGCCTACTTTGGAATTATCCTGCGAATTGTTCGGATCCCATTTGACGAAGATCTCATACTGTCCGTCTCCGTCCACATCGCCGACCACACAGTCATTCGGCGAATACTGCGAGCCGGGACTGTTGAGCTTGAGATCGAAATAATCCGTGCCGGAGGTGAATCTGCATTCCTCTGATCCGACGACCTCCCCGCCGACGACCGTATCCACACGGTATTTTGACGCAGGGCTTCCGCCGTTATCCTGATAGCTAGTCGCGCCGGTTCCGGCTGTACTGGTGTAGATCAGCTCGCCGTCGCGGTAGAGCAGGAACTCCGCATCGTCTGCATCATCGGCATTCCAGCGCCAGCTGACGAACATCCCGTTTCCCGATTTCACGGCGTAGATACCGCGGTCAAGATACTCCATGATCGCAGTGCCGTTTCCGCCGGCACCGAATGCCGCGGATGCTGTCAGCGGCATTGCGCCTGCACTGCACAGCATAAGCGCCGCTGTCCATGCGGCAGCAGCAATTCTCTTTTTTCTTTGATTCATTATAAATCCCCCTTTTCCGTATTGTTTTTCTATATGACAGAGATTGTCTCCCTAAATCATTATATAACATTCATGCAGATTTTTCAATGATTTATCCTCTCATTTCAATGATATAAAGTGAACTATCGGCATTTTGCACGAATGCAAACCGAACAGAACCGCATTTGCATCCGTGTTTTCGTCAGATTTAACGGAATATTCATAGAATGAGGATTGACAAAGCACACACGGGCGTTGTATAATCATAGTATAGGCAAACAATCGTCAATCACACCAAATACCGAAAGGAGCTATCATTATGGATTATGTATACAAGACGCAGATCGTCTGCTCGACCGAGATCCGGTTTCATCTGGAGGACAATGTTGTCTCAGATATCGCATTCACCGGCGGATGCAACGGCAATCTGAAAGCGATCTCCAAGCTCGTGGACGGCTGGACGGTCGAACAGATCGAAGAAAAGCTGCTCGGCAATCTCTGCGGCAGACGCCCGACCTCCTGCGCCGATCAGCTGGCAAGAGCCGTCCGGCAGGCCTATGAGCAGCAGAAGAACGCATAAGCCTCCGATCCGCAATCACGAAAGGATAAAGCAGCATGACAACGCAGCAATTAAACTATGTGATCGCTGTCGCGGAATGTCAGAGCATCTCCAAGGCAGCCGAACGGCTCTATGTGACACAGCCCTCGCTCAGTCAGTATATCCACAGCATCGAACGGCAGCTCGGCATGAAGCTCTTTGACCGCTCTGTCACGCCGCTGAAGCTGACCGATGCCGGCAGACTGTATGTGGACTGGGCGCGGAAGATCCTCGCAATGGAAGAAAGCATGAACAATGCCATGTCCGATCTCATGGGACTGGAAACCGGTTCCGTCCGCATCGGCGCATCTCCGTTTCGGGTGCGCTGTCTGCTGGCGCGAAGTATTGCGGCATTTCATGCGAAATATCCGAAGATCCAGATGACGATCCGCGAGGCAGACATGAAGCAGCTTCTTGACCAGCTGACTGCCGGTGAAATTGATTTTGCAATCGGCACCGGCGAATTCACAGAAAAGCAGCTCCATGCCGAGCCGCTTGCCGAGGAACGGCTCTATCTCGCCGTCCCGCAGGAGCATCCGCTCATCGAAAAGCTCCCGGAGCCACTGACCGCTGAGGATATTCTGCAAGGGACACCGCGCTATCTGCGGCAGAAGCCGATCGACCTCTCGCTTGCGGCAGAGGAACGCTTCATCGCCGCGAATGCCGGTGAATTTGACCGTGATAAGCTGAACGCGGTCTGCCGGAAATGCGGCTTTGAGCCGAATGTCACATTCAGCGTCCAGACGATCGAGACGGTGTTTTCGTTCACCTGCTCGAATATGGGCATCGCGCTGATTCCGGATTCACTGATCTATTACGGCAATTTCGGCCGGCATCCGTATTATTATACGCTGCCGGATTCGCTGGTTCTGAGCCATATTTCGCTGGTCTCGCGCCGGAATGCGTTTCTGTCAAAGGCGGCGTCGGAATATGCGCTGCTGCTGAAGCAGCTCGTCGATGTCGGCACATGGCGTATGGGCGGCGGGCCGCTGTAAACATACAAATCACGGGTGGGAGAATATGATAACGGATACATTGAAAAAAGAGATCGCTGCCGAAACGCTGTATTCTGCCGGACACGGCATCGCGTGGCAGTCATTGATGCAGAAAAAGAATCTGCGGATTGGCTTTCTGGGCGGCTCCGTGACAATGGGCTTTGCCGGCAATGCCGTTCACGAAGGCGCATATCCGGAGCTGACAGTCGCCGGGCTTCGTGAACGCGGATATGATGCAGAGGGTTTTGTCTGTGCGGAGGCCGGCATGAGTACGATGCACGGCAATCTGCTTGCGGATGAACAAATTCTCTGTCACAAGCCGGATCTTGTGTTCCTCGAATTCTCGATCAATGAGACAACGCTCAGGCCGAGCGTGATTTCATTTGAGAGCCTTCTGCGGAAGCTGCTGACAGCGCCGGATCCGCCGGTCGTCTGTATCTTCACGATCCGCAATTACAGTGATTATCAGTGTGAGAGCTTCATGCTGCCGATCGCAGAGCATTACGGACTCCCATGCGTCCGCCTGCGTCCTGCTCTGAATGCGGCGCTGGAGCGCGGTGCGCTGACATGGGCGGATTACGGTGATACGGAAAGCCATCCGAATGCAGACGGGCAGGCGCTGCTCGCGGAATGTCTGCTGCATTTCTTTGATACGGTGCGCAGTCTGCCGGATGAAGCGCCTGCTCCCCTGCCGGAGCCGTGGCTCGGTGCGCCGTTCACCGGGCTGCGTTTTCTGCGTCCGGCTGCGGACTGCTCCGCTGTCGAAACAGCTGCTCCGCTGGTACCGCGTCCGCATCCTTACTACGAAAACGCATGGCTGCTCACGCCGGAATCCGGCGCGCTGACAATCACCGCAGACTGCCGCGCACTGATGCTGTTCTACGAAGCACATTCCCTGCCGGAATACGGGCGCTGTTCGGTCTCTGCGGACGGGACGCCCTTTACGCCGCCGGTCATCGACAGCAATTCAATCTACGGCTGGGGCAATGCGCGGTTTGCCGTGATTATTTCGGAGGATGCGTCCGCTGAACATACCGTCCGACTCGAACCGGAAAGCGGCTCCTTCTATCTGCTCGGCATCGGCATATGTGAATAAATACGGGGTGACAATATGAAACGACTGTTATGCATACTGACTGCTGCGGCACTGGCATTCATACCGATGCCGGTCTCCGCAGAGGAAACAGACACGCCGGAGGTTTATACCGGACAGTGCGGCGACAATATCACATGGGAGCTGAAGGACTCTGTTCTGACACTGACCGGAACCGGCGCGACCTATGATTATCTCGATGTACTCCCTGACGGAGAGTATGAGCCTAGCGAAATCTATACGCCGGATTCGGACGGAGTCGTATATGCTTCTCCGTTCTCAACAAGGGTTATGTATGATGATGCACCCATTCCGGACAACGAGCTTTTCGGCATAACGGAGATCCGTGTCGGCGAAGGGATTACAGAACTGGGCGAAATGATATTCTGTGACAACCCGGCGGAAAAGGTCATACTGCCCTCAACGCTCGAACGAATCGGGGACTATTGCTTTAATGTCATGCAAAATCTGAATGAGATCGAGATACCGGATTCTGTGCGGTATATCGGCGAATGTGCATTTCAGACGACAGCGCTGCATTCGGTCAGGATTCCTCCGCTCGTTACAGAGCTACGCGCAACCTGTTTCACACATTGCCCGCTTGAAGAGATCAGTATACCGGATACCGTAACCTCGATCGGCAGCTACTGCTTCTCGGATACAAATATCAAGGATATCCGGCTTCCGGACGGACTCACAAAGCTTTCGGACGGTCTGTTCGATCACTGCCGCTTCCTTGAAAAGATCGAAATACCGGAGAATGTCACAGAGATCGGCGAAAAATGCTTCTACTGGTGCAGCAGTCTTCAGAGCATCACATTGCCGGATGCCTGCCGCACGATCGGCGAATTATCGTTTGGAAAGTGTTACAATATAAAGGAACTGCATTTATCTGCATCACTCAAAGCAATTCCGGCAGAAGCATTCCGCGATTGCCGTCTGCTGGAGGAAGCGGATATTCCGGACAGCGTAACAAAAATCGGCCACAACAGCTTTATCGGCTGCGATGCGCTGAAAACCGTTCATTTTCCGGACAATCCTGAACTTGAGATTGATCCGGTCGCATTTCCGGATTCGTTCTTTGAAAATCAGGAGGATTTCGTCATCATCGGCGATCACATCCTCTACCGCTACTGCGGCAGCGAAATCAATGTGATACTCCCCGACGATATCAAAACGATCGGATCGAGAGCATTTTACAAAAACAATGTGCAATCGGTCACAGTCTCTGACGGAACAACAGACATCAGCCGGCAAGCATTCTTTTACTGCAATGATCTGAAAACAGTCACCGTTCCGGATTCTGTCGTCTCGCTGGAACAGGCATTCGATCGCTGCACTGCACTGGAATCCCTTTCCGGTCCGTATTATTCCGCGGCGCATTCCTATGCGCTCGCGCATAATCTGCAATTCATCCCGACAGATACGCCCGCAGAGATTGCGCCTTGCAAGGACGATCACACAGAGGAAACACTCTCCTTCGGTAACGGAGGCGGTGTCTTCGGAAATACATATGCGCTGACACCTTGGGCGGAGGCAGCGCTGAACGATCAGGCCGCGGATACCCCCATGCGGGCGAAAGCAGATGTTCTGCGCAGATCAGCATGGAGCGGCTCCTGCTTCGGCCTCGCGGCACTGACCGTACTGACAGCTTCCGGACATATTGCACTCAGTGATCTGGATGCAGACGCCGAAACGCTCCATGATGTCCGTCCGTCAGAGGATGTGATCGGAGCAATCAATTATTATCACTTGCTGCAAAACGCCGGCCGTGCGAGCGAAGCGGATGCTTTTCTCCCGCCGCAGGCGGAAATGGTCTGCCGCGTTGCAAAGCTCGCGTCGGAGTATCTTGAAAGCGGTGTCCCTTTCATACTGAATTACGGTTCAGAAAACAGCGGTCATGCCGTTGTCGGCTTCGGTTCGGAAGCCGGCGACTGGGAATGGAACGGCGCACATTATGACCGCCGGGTGCATATCTGGGATTCTAATTACACGAAACAGTCTGACCGCACGCAGTTCTATTTCAACAGCGAAACGCTTCATTATGCGATTCCGGCCTATTCCTCCTATTTCAACGGGACAGAGGTCACCGGCAAAATGCAGCTGATGCATCCGCTCAGTGCTGAGGAGATCCGCAGCTACAGCGGCAGCTATTTCGATACAAAGCCGCTGCCGGGTGACGCTGATCTCAGCGGCGCGGTCAATACCGCAGATGCAGTGTATCTTGCGCGGATCATCAATGAGCAGACGAATACCGCTCCGATCAGCTATCGCGGTATTTACAACTCGGACGCTGATGCAGACGGCGTTCTGGAGCTGCGCGATGTGCAGGCGATCCTGCAAAAAATATGACAGAAAGGATCATCCAATGAAACGCATAACAGCTTTTTTTTCCGCTGCACTCATTCTTCTGCAAACGCCCCTGCCGCGTGTTCATGCGGCGAACGATTCCGGCACCTGCGGCGAAAATGTCACATGGACGCTGGAGGGGGATGTTCTGACGCTCTCCGGCACCGGCCCGACGAATGATTACATAGGCCCAAACCGCGCACCGTGGTATGAAGCGCTCGATGAGGATATCGAAACAATCAAAAAGGTCGTTGTCGAAGAAGGCATCACAACCATCGGCTGCGCGCTGTTCACAGGATTGTTCGGACTCACAGAGGTCTCTCTGCCGGAAACACTGGTCAGAATTGAGGACGAGGCCTTTTTCAGTGATACACTGCTCACAACGATCAATATACCGGACAGTGTGGAGTATCTCGGCTCCGGAGTATTCTGCGGAACCGGCCTGACAGAAGCGGTATTCCCGCCGAAAATGGACTGGCTGCCGGATTTCTGCTACAACGGCGCGATGATCAGCGGTTCACTTGTCATTCCAGACCGGATCAAAAAGCTCGGCGCATCCTGCTTTCTTGATACAAAAATCTCCGAATGCGTCTTTCCGGATACGGACATTGAGATCGGTGCGTACTGCGTTTCGGGCTGCGATGAACTGACAAAGGTACATCTGCCGGAGCAGCTCACGAAGATTCCTTACGGAATGTTCCAATCCTGCGGATCTCTGTCTGAAATCGAGATTCCGCCGACTGTCACCGCCTTCGGCAGATATGCATTTGCAGGCACCGGATTCCGCAGCTTTGATATTCCGGCGCAAATCAGGGAAATCGAAAAGGAATGCTTTGAATACAACCGTCACCTTGAATCAGTCACGATACATGACGGCTTAACAGAAATTCCGGAGGGATGCTTCGATGACTGCTTTCAACTCATTTCGGCATATCTTCCGGATTCCGTCAGCTATATCGGAAAAAATGCCTTTGCGCACTGCGATTCTCTGAAAGAACTCCGTCTGCCGGAGAATCCCGACCTGACATTCGGCGTCTATGCGCTTCCCGACGACTGGGTGAAAAGGCAGGGAGGTTATGCCGTTCTCGGTGACGGAATCTTCTACCGCCTTGCCGTAGACGAGGTGGATTTCACGGTGCCGGACGGCGTAAAAACAATCCAGAGCTGCGCCTTTGAGGATCCGATCCGAAATAAAGAAACCGGTCTTACTTCCGTTGTCATCAATGACGGCTGCGAATCCATCAGCGAATATGCCTTCAATGACTGCACATTACTCAAAAAGCTGGTCATTCCCGGCAGCGTGAAAACGATCCATTCTTCTGCAGTTGTCAAGTGTCCGAATGTGGAAACAATCGTCGGTGAATATTATTCCGCTGCGCACGCTTTCGCTATACAGAACGGCTACGCTTTCGAGCCGATGCATGAGGAAACAATCCCCGCGGCAAGATACCCCGATCTTGACAAAGATACCTTCGCCTTCGGCAATAATCCCGGACTGTTCAGCGGCGGCTATCATATGTCGGACTGGGCAAAGGCTATGCTGCTGGACTATTCACAGCGGCCGGAGAAAACAGCAGAGCAAGCCGCCGATCGCTGGACCGGCTCCTGCTACGGTCTCTCGCTGGTGACCGTTCTGGCAGCGGCAGGACTGCTCAAGCCGTCCGATCTGGATGACGATGCCGCAACGCTTCATGAAGTACAGCCGACGGAGCAGGCACTTTCCGTCATCAATTATTATCATATGCTCCAGTCACTCGGTGACACGGAGCCCGCTGAAACGCCCATGCAGTATATCACAGATTCAATCCGATGCGCCATACAATATCAGGAAAGCGGTATCCCCTTTGTGCTTCGGTTTTCACGCCCCGGCGGAAACGGTCATGCATTCGTCGGCTACGGAATCGAATCCGGCAAATGGGAGTTTGACGGTCAGAGCTATGACCGCTGCATTCTGACATGGGACTGCAATTATTCCCGGCAAAACGAAAAAAGCCGTTTCTACTTTGACAGTATGACACTGCGCTGGTGTATCCCCGCATACGGCGTATATTACACGGATCAGTCCCATTTCAACGCCACACTCTGGTCTCCGAAAAGCGACACTGCCGCAATGAACCTCCATTCATACTTCGATTCCGTTCCGCTTGCAGGCGACGCCGATCTCAGCGGCACGGTCAATACGGCGGATGCCGTGTATGTCGCACGGTTCGTCAATGAGCAGTCTGATCTGACGCCGATCACACACCGCGGCACTTACAATGCCGATGCAGATTCCGACGGGATTCTCGATCTCTGCGATGTGCGTGCGATTCTCAAAATGATCGAACCGAAATGATACCGGTTCTTTCGTCATCATACCTATGCCCTCCGTCAATCATGATAAACGGAGGGCATAGTTTTTTATTCTCTCCTCAAACCGAATAAAACCCGCGAAGCACCGGCAAAACCGATAAATCATGGTATATTATTGATGTCCCAACTATCTCTTGAAGATATCTGCTTGTCTTTTTGCCGTG
>CAMOOV010000065.1 GCA_946621745.1 uncultured Ruminococcus sp. | reverse complement strand
GTATCACGGCAAAAAGACAAGCAGATATCTTCAAGAGATAGTTAGGACATCAATACGCAGATGAAAACCCCCGACCTTTGATCGGGGGTTCGGATATCCTGTATCAGTCATCCAGATCGTCATGCTTTTTGCCGTTGCGCTGACGCTCCAGCAGAGCTTCGATCTTGTCATGCGGATTGATGACGGTCGTGATCGAAACATCGTGATTGATCGCAGCGATGAAATATGCGGCATACTTGGAGACATCGACCTCATGGAACCACGGACGCTCCAGAAGCTCCGGCTTGCGGTAAGTGAGGTTCGTGCCGAATACAGCGTCGAGGATGCCGTTCTTGTGGGCCTCGTCGAATTGCTCCAGACCGTGCGTGAACAGGCCGTAGGTCGCGTAGGCGATCGTGCGGGCAGCGCCGCGGGATTTCAGATTCTCTGCGAGATCGAGCATCGAGCCGCCGGATGCGATGATATCATCCGCGACGAAAACGGTCTTGCCCTCGACCGGATTGCCGAGGTATTCATGTGCAACGATCGGGTTCTTGCCGTCCACGACTCTGGAATAATCGCGGCGCTTATAGAACATTCCGAGATTGACGCCGAGCATGGTTGCGTAGTACATATTTCTGCCGAGCGCGCCCTCATCCGGGCTGATGACCATGAACTTTTCCGGCGACATATCGAGGTCGGGGAAGGTTTTCAGCATGGTCTTGAGCACCTGATAGGACGGGATGACATTGTCGATGCCCATGAGCGGAACGGCGTTGTTGACACGCGGATCATGCGCATCAAAGGTGATGATATTGTCAACGCCCATTGCCTGAAGCTCCTGCAATGCGCAGGCGCAGTCGAGGGATTCACGGTAATTTCTGCGGTGCTGTCTGCCGCCGTAGAGCAGCGGCATGATGATATTCAGGCGGTGCGCCTTGCCGGAAGCAGCCTGAATGATGCGCTTGAGATCCTGATAGTGATCGTCCGGCGACATGGAGTTGACGCGGCCGAACATCTTATAGGTGCGGCTGTAATTGCCCACGTCAATAATGATGAACAGATCCAGTCCGCGGATGGTGGACTTGATGAGTCCCTTTCCGTCACCGGAGGCAAAGCGGGGGCATTCACACTCGATGAGGTAGCTTTCATCAGGGAAGCCGTTTTCATTCGCCCAGCGAACAAGATAGCTGTTGATCTTTTCGCCGAGCTGTTCCGCGCCGGGCATTGCGATAATGCCGAGCGGGGCAACACTTTTCCTGTTGTGGTAGAGCGCATCTGTGGCAGCGGCAGCAGTCATAATCCGATACATCCTTTCCCATTGCAAATTTACAAGCCTTCCGTTTTGCAGTCTCTTTTCTGTTATTTACAAAAGCACTCGATATAGCGGTCGATGTCGGCAGCGATGATCTCGCGTGCGGCGGAGGCATCGCCGAACTGATCGACGGCGGTGGACTTCTGCTCCAGCTCCTTGTAGACGGAGAAGAAGTGGATCATCTCCTCGACGATATGCGGGGGCAGATCGGCAATATCGGTGTAGGTGTTGTAATTCGGATCATCAAAGGGGATCGCAATGATCTTGTCATCGCGGTGTCCCTGATCGAGCATACGAATGACGCCGATCGGATAGCAGCGAACCAGCGTCATCGGAAAGAGCGTTTCGGAGCAGAGCACCAGCACATCGAGCGGGTCATTGTCATCGGCATAGGTGCGCGGGATCAGACCGTAATTCGCGGGGTAATGCGTCGAGGTGTGCAGGATGCGGTCGAGCTTGATCAGCCCGGTCTCCTTGTCCAGCTCATATTTATTTTTGCTTCCCTTGGGGATCTCCACGACCGCGACGAAGTCATCCGGCGTAATGCGTTTGGGGTTAATTTTGTGCCAGATATTCATAAAATCAACCTTTCTCATCATTTTTAGAGAATTGCATTCCCGGTTTTCAGTATATCATAAATCCCGCAGAAAGTCAATCGGCATTCATAATTTTGTGATATTGCATGAATTATTTCACCCGTCAGCGGTTATCGTTTGCTTACAGCGAAACCGCCGGAGAATGATTTTACAGTAAAAAAGTACAAAAACATATTGCCGAAAAAGGGATAATGTGGTATGATAGGATAGACAACTTATGAAAAGCAGAAAAATCATATTATTTTAGGGGGAGTTTCACGATGAAAAAAGGAAATGCATGGCGGCGCGGCCTTTCACTGGCAGCGGCTGCGACGCTGCTCGGAACGGTCTGCGGCGGATTCCCGCTGACGGCGGACGCTGCGGAGGAATCCGGCCTGATCGCCGATTTTGACATGGACGGGATCCTGACGGCGGCGGATCTCGGCGCAATGAAGCAGATCCTGCTCGGAAAAGAGCCGTCGGCGCTGCAAAAATTGCAGGCGGATGTCAATGCGGACGGCGCGGTCGATGCGGCGGATGCAGCGATGCTTGCAGACTATCTGCTGACGAAGATCGCTGCGTTTCCGGCAGCGAATACCGTGACCGTGCCGGGTGAATCGCCGGAAACACCGGTGCGCTACTGGGCGATCGAGGCCGCCGGCGAGAACGGCTGGGAGGAATCCACGAACGCGGGCTTCGAGGGTAAGGCCTACTGGAATTATGCCAATGAGATCGGCAGCTCGCTGACATGGACGGTCGATGCGCCGGCCGACGGCAATTATAAGGTGACATTCCGCTATGCAAACGGCGGCAGCGCCGATGATCTGCGCACGCTTCAGGTCTCGGTCAACGGCGCATCCGAATCCGTCCGCGTCAGCTTCCCGTATACGGAGAGCTGGAAGACATGGGGCGAGCAGTCGGTCGTGCTGACGCTGAAGGCCGGAAAGAATACGATCCGCACGGCGGCGGCCGGCACAGGCGGCGGCCCGAATATGGATTATCTCACGATCGAACCGACCGACGAAGCGCCCGCCCAGATGCAGAAGGAGCCGGAGCCCGGCGCACTCCGCGTGGAGAATCTCAACCGCGGCGTCGTCGCGGCGAATACGAACAAGGGCATTCTGGTCACATGGCGCATCCTCGGCACGGACGATGCCGGAACATCGTTCAAGGTGTTCAGGAACGGCGATCCGACACCGATCTATCAGGGGACAACGGCGGATGCTTCCTGTTATCTTGATGCCTCCGGCACCACGGCGGACAATTATACCGTCGATGTATTTCAGGGTGAGACCTGCACGGAATTTGCCTGTGCCGCGCAGAAGCTGACGAATTTCAATTCCGGCACCTCCGGCGCGTATATGGATATCCCCATGGATCCGCCGGCGGATATGACCATGCCGGACGGCTCGACCTGTTCCTACACGGTCAATGACTGCTCTGTCGGCGATATTGACGGCGACGGCACCTATGAGCTGTTCGTGAAATGGGATCCGTCCAATTCGCAGGACAACTCCAAGAGCGGCTATACCGGCAATGTATTCATCGACTGCTGGCGGCTGGACGGCAAGCGCGTCTGGCGGATCGACCTCGGCCGCAATATCCGCGCAGGTGCGCATTATACGCAGTTCCTCGTCTACGATTTCGACGGCGACAACTGCGCCGAGATGATTTGCAGAACCTCCGACGGCACGAAGGACGGCACCGGCAGGGTCATCGGAAACGGCAATGCGGATTACCGCGCATCGAGCGGCTATATCCTGACCGGCAATGAATATCTGACGCTCTTTGACGGCAAGACCGGCGCGGCGCTCGATTCCGTCGATTATGAGCCGGCACGCGGCAAGGTTGAGGACTGGGGCGATAACTACGGCAACCGCGTTGACCGCTTCACGGCCTGCGTTGCATATCTCGGCGGCAGCGGACAGAATGCAAGCGCCTGCTTCGGCAGAGGTTATTATACCCGTGCGACGATTGCGGCATGGGATGTTTCCGGCGGCAAGCTCGTCAAGCGCTGGCTGTTCGATACCGGAAGCAATAAGAGCACACCGGGCTTCGGCGACGGCAATCACCACTGCCTCGCGGCGGATGTGGACGGCGACGGCAAGCAAGAGGTCGTCTACGGCTCCGGCATCGTCGATGATGATGGCAAGCTCTATTCCACGACCGGCCTCGCACACGGCGACGCGATCCACATCGGCGATTTCGTACCGGATAACCCCGGCCTTGAGATCTTCCAGTGCCTTGAGGATGAGGTGCATCCGAACGGCAAGGCCGTCAACTTCGGCACGATCCTCCGCGATGCCAAGACGAACAGGGAGCTGTTCCGGCAGACGGCCGGCGGCGATACCGGACGCGCACTTGCGGACAATATCATCGCAGGCAACGCCGGCGCGGAAATGGTCGGCTCGCATAACGGAATCGTCTATGACTGCGTGACCGGCAAGGAGATCTGCAAATGGTCGGATATCACGAAATGGGGACAGAATTTCGTTGTCTACTGGGACGGCACGCTGGAACGCGGCGTTCTCGACCGCACAATGGTCGATAAATACGGCTCCGGCCGCATCTTCACCGGAAACGGCGTCACCTATAATAACTATTCAAAATCCAACGCCTGCCTGACCTGCGATCTTTTCGGCGACTGGCGCGAGGAGATGATCTTCCGGCTGAGCGAGGGCAGCGGTGTCCGCATCTTCACGACGACCTATTCCACCGAATACGGCATTGTCACGCTGATGCACGATCCGCAGTACCGCGTACAGGCCGCGGCACAGAACAACGGCTACAATCAGCCGCCGCATCTGAGCTATTTCCTCGGCACCGGCTTTGCGATCCCGAAGAGCCCGGCCGTCTACACAACTGAATAAGAATTTACAGAAGGGGAAGCGCACTGCGGTTGCGCTTCCCCTTTGCATTCCGATGCGGGAGACGGGAAATATTACCGGAATGCACAAAAATCAAGCAAAATCGCGGAATATCATTGCAAATCCCGTGCGGATGAACCCGTTTCAAAAGTTTTCGTCAAAAAAAAACAGAAAGCACTTGCAAAATCACGGATTCTGTGCTATAATAGACTAAGATAATTATGTCAGGAGGTATGCACAGATGCCGACTCGGATCGCGATCGACGGTCCGTCAGGTGCCGGAAAAAGCACACTGGCGAAACGGATCGCTGCCAATCTTGGCTTTGTCTATGTCGATACCGGTGCGCTGTATCGTTCGATCTCGCTCGCGATGCTCCGCAAGAATGCGGTCTCCGATGCGGAGATCGAGCAGGGGCTTGACGGGCTGGAGATCTCATTCCGCCATATAGACGGTCAGCAGCATGTTTTCATCGGTGAGGAGGATGTGTCCGACCTGATCCGGACGCCGGAGGTCACAATGAATGCCTCCCGCGTTTCCGCCCTGCCGGCAGTCCGAGCCTTTCTGCTGGAGCTTCAGCGGAAGATCGCTTCGGAGCAGTCCGTTGTCATGGACGGCCGCGATATCGGTACTGTGGTCCTGCCCGATGCCGAGGTCAAGATCTATCTCACTGCATCTGCAGGAAAACGCGCCATGCGCCGTTTCCTCGAAATGCAGGAAAAGCATATTTCCACACAGACCTATGAGGAGGTTCTCGCGGATGTCATCCGCCGCGATCAGCAGGATATGACGCGCGAGACTGCGCCGCTGAAACAGGCGGAGGATGCCGTTCTGGCCGATACCTCCGAGCTTGATCTGAGCGGCTCCGAGCAGCTGCTCATGAAGATCGTGAAGGAGAAGCTCGGCGCATGAATGCTTTTTATAAATTTGCTATGACCGTGATGCGGCTTATCATGCCGCTCTGGTATAAAATCGAAGCTGAGGGACTGGAAAATCTGCCGGAGGAAAGCGGATACCTGTTCATCAGCAATCACAGGAGCATGGCCGATCCGATCCTGATCGGTGTGCAGAATCCGGATACGCAGTTCTGCTTTCTCGCAAAGCAGGAGCTGTTCTCCTCCGGCTTCATCGGCTGGCTGCTCAAGAAGCTCGGTGCCGTCGCGGTAGACCGCGGCGCCGGCGATATCAACGCGCTGGAGGAAATCGAATTTCGGCTCCAGAACGGTGAAAATGCACTGATTTTCCCGGAGGGTACCCGTTCCAGGGACGGAAAGCTCGGACATTTCAAGACAGGCGCGGCGCTGATCGCTGCCCAGACCGGTGCGCCGGTGATCCCGGTCGCGATCTCATTCGATGACGAATCGCTGCACTTCCGCAGCCGGATCTACATCCGCTACGGTGCGCCATTTGAGATCCCGCGCATTGATCCCGCCGATCCGTCTGCGGCCGTCCTGAAACAGATCCGGCAGGAAATGACGAAAAATGTTTCGGCATTGCTGACTATGAATGCGGAAGCATCCGGCGGAGGCACGGTCATTCCGGCGATCCCGGAAAAGCCTGTATCTGCTGAAAGAAACAAAGAATCGGAGGTCACAGAAAAAGATATGAGCAGGAACAGAAAACATCATCATAACAATAACAGCGATCCGCTGAAGCAGCCTGAAAAGAAGAATGCCGCTGAGCAGGCCGAAAAAGCAGCTGATGCTGCTGAGGAGGCTGTCACTGCGGCAGCTGCGGATGCAGCGGAAGCAGCTTCCGAGGCATCGAAGACTGTCGCCGACTCCGTTGCCGATCAGGTTGCTGAGGTCAAGGCGGATACGGAAGCTGCGGCAGAGGAGCAGGCTGATACAGCTGACGATACACCGACTGCAGATGCAGCCTCTGAGGATGCAGATTTTGATGATGAGGACTACGACAGCGAAGACGACTTCGATGACGATGAAGAATATGACGACGAAGACGACTTCGATGACGAGGAAGAGTATGACGACGAAGACGGCTTCGACGATGATGATGAAGAATACGACGGCGATGACGACTTCGATGACGATGAAGAATATGACGACGAAGACGACTTCGATGACGATGAGGAATACGACGACGAAGACGACTTCGACGATGATGAGGAATACGACGACGAAGACGACTTCGATGACGATGAAGAATATGACGACGAAGACGACTTCGACGACGATGATGATGAATACGACGACGAAGACGATGAGTCCGACGAGGAAGACGATTCATTTGAAGAGCCTGCCGAAAAGCGCTCCTTCCTGCCGTTCAAGTTCCGCAATCCGTTCCGGAAGTCCGATGACGATGACGATGATGACGACGATGAGGATGATTACGAGGACGATGCGGACGATGAGTTCGATGATGAGGACGATGATCTTCCGGAGGGCGCCAAGAGTGAAGATACCTTCTTTAAGGAGGATCTCGCCGGTGAATCCGAAGACGAAGATGACGATGCAGATGACCAGCCGAAGAAATCCGGTCTGTTCGGCGGCTTCTCTCTGAAAAATCCGTTTGCCAGAAAGGCAGATGACGAAGAAGCAGAGGACGAAGACGAAGAAGACGAGTCCGAGGATGCGGATGATGACGACTTCGAGGACGATCTTGATGAGGAACCGGTAAAGGTTCCGGTTCGCCCTGCTGTCAGACCGGCAGGCGCAGCACCGCGGCAGCCCGTCAGAAGGCCGGCGCCTGTGCGTACTCCGGCTGATGATGAATTCTATGATGATGATGAATTCAGCAACGAATATGATGAGGAAGATGATGAGGCAGCGGCAGACGGCAGACGGATTGACTACGGCCGTATCGCGCTGATCCTGACATTTGTAATCCTTGCGATTTTCGCTTTCGATTTCTGCCGCAGACTCTGGAACGACTGGAGAAGCCAGAAGGGTATGCTCGATATTCCGAGCCAGAGCTCTGCAATGGTCGAGTCGATGAACGGTGCGGAATCGCTGAGCAGCGCTGATACACCGGCGGTCACGACCGCTGAAAACACGCAGGCCGGCCTCGAAACCGAAACAACTGCACCGCTCGAAACAGAGGTCACCTCGACATCCGGCTCCAAGGCAGCCGTTGATAACAGAACAACACAGACGGTCTCCGTCTCCAGTAATGATATGCACAGCGGCAGCCTGATGCTCATTGATGCCCTGCATCAGCAGACAGCGGCTCCGGCGCTGATTACGCTTGGTGATACCGGTGTCGCCAATGTTGCAACAGTTGTTGCACCGACCTACCACATCGACAGCGAAGCAGGCGCACAGCTCAACAAGTGGCTAACAGACTTCAATACCGCGACCGGTCTCGGCAAGCAGATCTGGATCTACGGTGCGGTCGAAGTCGGCCAGACGCCGCCGTATTCGCAGCAAATCAATGAGCGTACTACAGGTCTGACGGTTGATTTCGGTATCTCCGCACCGGCAGGCTCCGGTATCCTCTTCAATCCGTATACCGCAGACGGCAACTATGCATGGCTGAATGAGCACGCGGCAGAATACGGCTTTGTACTCCGCTACCCGGCGGACAAGGTCGAGCAGACAGGCGCAAACGGCCTGAGCTGGCACTACCGTTATGTCGGCGTTCCGCACGCTGCATATATGGCTGAGAACAATCTTTGCCTTGAGGAATACCTTGAGACGCTCGAAGATCATACCTATGATAAGGAGCATCTGAGCGTGACAGTCGGCGAGACAGAGTATGAGATGTACTATGTCCCGACAGCAGCAACCGGCACCGAAACCGAGATCGTGTATCCGGTCAGCGCAGATGGCTCCACACCGCTGATCTCAGGCGACAACAAGGGCGGTTTTGTGGTTGCCTGCGTGAAGAAGTAATCCGGTCACAGATTACACCGACTGAAAATTGAACAGCAATCGCCCCGACCGTTTTCGCGAACGGCCGGGGCTTTTCGTGTATTGCAGAATACAGAGCGGACGGTGTACTATGTGCAGGTGCTGACAAATTCCGGCTGCATCTGCAAAAATGAAAGGGAATTCACCTGATTTGTGCAGTCATCAGAGGTGCTTGATTGCACGGAAAGGCGTACAGCCTGCGACTTCCGGTGCATCATAGAACGACAGAGAACAGCAAAGATTCAAACATCCGTTCGTGAAAAAACGCCTTATCATCCGGAGTCGGAGACACACAGATGCGGAATTCATCCGAATGGCTTCACTTTGTCCATGTTTTCTATATTTATCACATTGTTTCGCTGTATTTTCTACGCTATAATGAAGATGGATCATTGTGTCAATGTTGTCTGCACAATGACCGAATCAGCCGGTACAACCGGTAAAATAGGGGGATCATTCTATGAGATCAGGGGAACCGCAACCTGTCCGGTACAAAAAAAAGAACCGGACAACTGCCGCGGTCAGTGCATTGCTGATCGCGCTCGCAGCAGCCGTAACACCCGCGGCTGCACCGCTCACAGCGTCGGCGGAAGCGCCCTATGCCGAGCTGTATGTCTCGCCGGACGGCAGTGACGGCAATGCCGGAACGATCGACGCACCGCTCCAGACGCTCGCAGGCGCCAGAGATGCTGTGCGCGGACTCAGCGGCAGCATGAACGGCGACATCATCGTCTATCTGCGCGGCGGCGTGTACCGCCAGACAGAGGCCGTTCAGTTCGACACACGCGATTCCGGCAAAAACGGAAACCGCATCATCTATCAGGCATACCCCGGCGAAACACCCGTCATCAGCGGCGCACAGCCGGTCAGCGGATGGGAGCCCTACAAGAACGGGCTCTATGTCGCCCCGCTCGACCGCGACTATAAGCTCCGCAATTTCTATGTCAATGACCACCGCGCCAATATGGGCAGCAAGGGCGTCGGCGCACAGGGCGGCTGGGGCGATTACGGCATCGCGGCCGGTCAGGCGGACTGGGCATGGGATTCCGGCAAAAAGAGCGACGGCATCAAGTATAAGGAATCCGATCTGCCGCATCTGACCTCGAATCTCGATGACCTCGAAGCCGTCAACGGTACCACATGGAACGAGAACATCGTCTGCTCGCGGGATGTGAAATACGAAAACGGCAGCTTTGTGTTCCTCATGCAGCAGCCCTACGGCGCAATCGCGCAGACACCCGGCTGGGGCGCGGGATTCAGCTGCGGCGGCTGGCATACCCTTTATAATGCGCTCGAATTTGTGGATTCGCCCGGCGAATTCTACTTCGACAAGACCGCGCACAAGATTTACTATTATCCGTATGAATGGGAGGATATGTCTTCGGCGACTGCCGAAGCGCCGGTCGCGGAGGAGCTGATCGTCATTGCAGGCGAATCGACCTCGAACCGCGTGGAGAATATCACATTCAGCGGCATCACCTTTGCGCATACCGACTATCAGCTCACGAATGTCGCAGGCTCGCACGGCAAGGCGACCTGTCAGGCGGCGCAGACCTATACCGCATTCGCCGATTCCAACTGGCACAGCAAGAAATATGAAATGGTCGATACGCTTCCGGCGATGATCCATGTCACGAGCAGCAGCTCGATCGACTTCACCGGCAATGTCATCAAGCATACCGGCGCGGACGGCTTACAGCTCACCAATGATGTTCTGAACTGCAATATCACCGGCAACTACATCACCGATATCACCTCCTCCGGCATCACGGTCGGGCATCCGCAGCATATCTATATCGGCGACAAGAACGGCAGCAACCGCGAAAAATTCCCGGTCGGCGTTGAGGGCGTCTGCAAGAATGATGTCATCGCAGACAATCTGCTCTATGATATCAGCGTTGTCCACGGCTTCGGCGGCTGCGCGGCGATCACGGTCTACACAGAGGAAGCGATCAAGATTCTCCGCAATCAGATCGAAAAGACCGCGTATAACGGCATCCACCTCGGCTGGGGCTGGTGCAATTTCAAGGACTCCGAGACCTGCCGCGACAACATGATCTGCTATAACCGCGTCATCAATTCGCTGAACCGTCTGCACGACAGCGGCGGCATCTACACGATCGGCCAGATGCCCGGCACGGTCATCAACGAGAACTATGTGCAGGGAATTCCCGCCGGCGGCGCAGGCGCTCCGACCTACGGTCTGCACAATGACGAGGGCACCGCGTATATCGAAGAAAATGACAATGTGCTGGAAATCAGCCCGAATGTCACCTATACGATCAACTGCGAGGATTACGGTCAGAAGCATCATCTCACAATTCTGCGCACCTACGCGACCGTCAGGAAAATGGGCAAGAATCCGCCCGACAGCAAAATTGATGATCCGATCGTCGTTTCGGACAATGTCTGGCCGCAGCAGCAGTATGAATACTGCCTGCACTCTGGCTTGCAGGATGAGTACAGGGACATCATGCCGGAGGGTATGAAATCCGATGCGGACTATGTATTCCCGGCATCCTGCGCGACAGCGGGCGGCATCAGCCTGCCGATCCGTGCAGCGGGCTCCGGCAAGACCGTCTGGATCGCGCCGGACAATACGGCCTCTTTCAAGCGCGGCAGCGATATGACCAGAGCCTCCGGCACCGCGACAACCATCAAAACTCCGACCGCCTCCGGCGAATACCGCATCTATGTCACCGATGCTTCGGGCAAGGTGCTGAGCAAATCCGCACATCTGCTGCGGCTCACCGGCTCCGGCGGCATGATCCCCGCATCCACATTCTCAACCCAGTCCGGCATACAGACAGAAAATTGCAGCGAGGGCGGTCAGGATGTGGCATATATCGAAAACGGCGACTACATCGGCTTCAAGAATGTCGATCTGACCGATGCAACCGCGATCGAAATGCGCGTTGCCGCAAACAGCGGCGGCTCGTCGGTCGAGATCCGCTCCGATGCGCCGGACGGCAAGCTGCTCGGTACGCTCAGTGTCGGTTCGACCGGCGGCTGGCAGACATGGCAGACGCAGAAAACCGCTCTTTCGTCCGAGAGCGGCAAGCATGATCTCTATTTCGTATTCAAAGGCGGCGACGGCTATCTGTTCAATGTCGCAGGCTATCAGCTCGTAAAGCCGGAGGGCAGCGGCGAAGACTATCTGCCCGGCGATCTGAACGGTGACGGCATCATTGATGCGCGTGATCTCAGTCTGCTGAAAAAATGCGTGCTGACAGGCGATGAGCCGGAGGTCTTTGAATGTGCCGATCTCGACGGCGACGGCGAGATCACCGCAGCAGATGCAGCGCTGCACAGCGGCTGGCTGACGGGAAAGGTCAGCAGCTTTCCGGCTGCATCGTAACAGGGTTTATGGGGGAAATCAAATATGAAACTGAAACATCGCATTACGGCTGCGGCGCTTTCCGCAGCGATCCTCTGCGGTGCGCTGCCGGCAGTGCAGGCACCCGCAGCATACGCCGCTTCACTCGGCCTTTCGCCCGCAAAGCGCGCCGATACGAGTGCAGCAAAGTTTAATCATAACGAATGGACAGGCAAAAACGGTGCCGAGGATGTCTTCGCGGTCAACCGTGAGCCGGCCGGCCTGAGCCTTGTGGCCTATCAGAGCACCGAGGCGGCCGCCGAAGCCGTCTGGGATTACAATGCGCGTGAGAACTCCGTATTCATGCAGATGCTGACCGGTGCCGGTGAGGACTGGTCGCTGAATGTCGTGCAGAATGCGGGCGCCGCACAGCCGTTCATCAACGGCGGCGCGCTGAAAGCCGGTTATTCGCCGAATCCGGCCGACGGCTGGAAGACCGTTACCCTGCCGGACAGCTGGACCTGTCAGGGCTTTGACTTCCCGATCTATGCGAATGTGACGATGCCGTTCCAGAACAAATACGATCGCGGTGTCGGCTGCCCGAATGCCCCGACGAATTACAATCCGGTCGGCCTTTACCGCAAGACCTTCACGGTCTCGCCGGAGATGGCCGAGGACAACCGCCGCGTGATCCTCAATCTCGACGGCGTGGAATCCGCATATTATGTCTATGTCAACGGCATGGAGGTCGGCTACAGCGAGGACACCTTCAGCCCGCACCGCTTCGATATCACCGATTATCTCAAGAGCGGCGAAAATCTGCTTGCTGTCGAGGTACACAAATTCTGCGACGGCACATGGTTCGAGGATCAGGATATGATCTATG
>CAMOOV010000064.1 GCA_946621745.1 uncultured Ruminococcus sp. | reverse complement strand
TCTAGGGCGTGTTGACACTAAGCCTAACACGCGTCTTTTTGGCTGATTTTGCCCCGTTCGTCGTTAAAAATCCTTGCCGGGCGACAGCCCGCCTGCGGATTTTTGCCTTGAACGGAACAAAATCATCTCAAAAATCCGCATATTATTTTAGTGTCAACACGCCCTAAAAGACTACCTTGCAATCGGTTATATTGATGAAATCGGCCGGATTCTTTCGGATATGGAGAATCATAATCGGCTTGAACTCTGGGAAAATGCACAATATGATGTGACACACGGTTTAGATGATCCTGATTTCAGATTTGTAGCCGAGTGAAAATTCTGATTTACAGCCGGATAAGCATAATGCCCCTGAGCGTATCACTCAGGGGCAAATCTTCCGTTCAGCGCTTTTGAATCCCCCGCCCGGAAACAGGCTTCAGATTTTGTGCGGAACAGTGTCCGTCCTGTTCATCCGGAGCGCTCCGGATATGAATGCGGGAATCAAACGGAACGGAATAGCTATGGAAATCGGCAGCGGATTCTGCCCCGCCGGTGCCGCCGACTGTCTTGACAGACAATGAGGAATCCGTTATAATATAGGAAACAGATTGATACGGAAGGAGGTACGCTTATGGAACGCGATGCAGCTGCCCTGCAAACCGCGCAGCAGCTTTATCCGGCAGCAGTGCTTATACTCGGCGAACCCGCTGAGGGCAGAGCCGCCGTCATTGAAGCCATAGCTGCCGCAAAGCGCAGATCGCCGGAAACATGGACAGAGTCCGTGCTCTCTCATCTTCTGCGGATCATTCTGACGCGGGCGCCGGAGCGTACCGATCCCGACGCAATGGCCGAAAATATCCTGCCGGATGCGCTGCGGCCGGTCATGCGCCTGCCCGCCGGAAGCCGCATCAGCATTGCGCTTGACCTTTGCGGATGTGATGCGGATGATGTCGCCGCTGCCCGCGGTCTGACCGCCGATGAGCAGAAACGCAATACCGAAAAAGCCTACCGCCAGCTGCAATTTTTGCAGAGCGGCGATGTTGTCCCGCGGCAGCAGCTGACCGCAGCACTGCACGCGCTTCCGTGGCAGGAAGCGGATACCGATGCGCTCTTTGCAGGTCTCGCGGATGCTGCCGCAGAGGACTCCGGCGCAGTACCGGCGGAGCCTGAGCCGCAGATCACCCGGAGACAGACACCGGAAACAAAGCGAAAGACGGTTTCCGTTCCGGTCTGGTGTATCGCTGCCGCTGCTGTCGGCATTGCCGTACTCAGCATTGCGCTGGTTCTCCGGACTGCCGCAGACTGGCTCCCGGACAGTCTGCACCAGCCGGATCCGCTTTCACAGAATGAGGTCGCAGAGATCTTTGCAACGGATTATCTCTATATCGGCAGCGTACAGGAAAAGGCGGCAGATGCGGCCGGCATTCCGTCAGAGCAGGCGGTTTTCCTCAGCACCAAGCTGAAAACAACCGCCGATCCGCCGGTCTATGAATTGCAGTTTACCGACGGCAGCAAGCTGTTCTCCTGTATCGCCGATGCAAAAAGCGGTGAAGTCTCGGAGCTTCAGGATACCGACGCAGCAGTGGAACTGCGGACGGAGAAGCTGCAAAGTGCGGAATCCCTGCGGAAGACCGCTGCGGAGATCTTCTCGCTGCATGAGATCATCGTTCTGAAGGAAAAGCTGACGCACGGTGCCTATGACGATGAGATCCGGCTTGATCTGCTCGACCGCAGCGGGATTGTCCATTCCGTGCAGCTCGATGCGCGGGACGGTACGCTGCTGAAATACAAAAGAGAACGGCTCAGCGATGCAGTGCAGGGGCGCGTCATCTCAGCGGAAAAGGCAAAAGAGCTGGCAGTTGCGCGTGTCAGCGGACAGAGCGCTTCAGAGATGATCTTCACAAAGGTCAAGCAGGACGGCGAGCTGTATACGGTCGCATTCACGATGGATGACGGCACGCAGTATCTCGTTGAGCTGAACGCCGTCAGCGGCGCGGTCAGCAATGTCGATGTGCATCCGGTCTCGGCGGATATCTCCGGTGCAGTCGGAATGCTTGCCGCAAGGGATACCGCGCTGAAGCTGTCCGGTCTCAGTGACGAAAAGAATGTGAATTTCACAAAGGCAAAAATTGACCGCAGCAGCGGCATTTATGTCTATGAGCTGGAATTTGAGACATTAGACTATGAGTATGAGGTCAGCATTAGCGTGCAGGACGGAACGCCGGTCAAGTTCCGCGCATGGGAAACAGAATGATCTGAACAGATATCAGATACAAGAGTATTCGGTTTTCACCGGATACTCTTTTTTTGCCTTTCATAAATATTGATGTCCCAACTATCTCTTGAAGATATCTGCTTGTCTTTTTGCCGTGATACTGCGTTAGAAATCCTTGCCTTGCGTCAGCAAGGCGGCGGCTTTCTGCCTTGTCTCACGGCAAAAATCCTGCGCATCTATTCTTCAAGATTTAATTGGTACATCAATAGAATTTCCCTCAAAATGCATATTTCACCGGTTTGCGTACATAATACCCCTGAAAGCCGATCGGGTGACGAGGCTTCAAACAGGGCGTGCTGACACTCAGCCTGACACGTCCCAATGAAAGAAAGGCGATATCTATGAAAAAAACTACACGCGCCGGCATGAACGGCAAGGGCTTTTATGCAGCCCTCTCACTGAGTATCGCGATGGTGGGCGCAGCCTGCTGGTATGCCTATTCGCAGGCAGGGAAGCTGATGCCGCCCACCGTCCCGCAGAGCAGCATCGCACATGAGACTGCGCCGCCGCAGGCGACAACCGCACCGCCTGCAACGCAGACACAGCCGCCTGTGACAATTACGCGGCCGGTCTATACCACTGCCCCGCAGACGCAGGAGGCCGAGGAAGCCGCCGCGATTCTGCGGCATACGACACCGGCAGAGACTGAGCCGCCCGCACCGGAGCCGGCTGAAACAGAAGCACCGGTCGAGCAGCCGATCCTGCCTGTTGACGGAAAGGTCATTCTGCCGTTCAGTCAGGGTGAGCTGGTAAAGTCGCCGACCACCGGAATCTGGTCAACGCACAACGGCGTGGATCTTGCGGTTCCGCTCGGCACAGAGGTCGTCGCGGCAGAGGACGGTACGGTCACATTTGCAGGCAGAGAAGCACTCTGGGGCATCGTTGTGACCATGCTCCATGAGAACGGCACCGTGACGCGCTACTGCGGATTGAATGAGGGACTGAATGTGCAGGCCGGTGCCGTGATTCCGCGCGGAACCGTGCTGGGCGCCGTCGGCGATACGAATGAAGCAGAGAGCGCCGGCGAAACACATCTGCATTTTGAGGTTATGCAGAATGACCGTTATATTGATCCGGACAGCTATTTTGCCGGCGCTTTGCAGTAATACCGAAAGAGAGGGAGATGCCCGGCTGCGGCATCTTCCTTTTTTGGCGTCTGCGGATTGCCCGGATGCGCATTCTGCCAAATCATACAGAAATCCGGATGTGCAGCGCCTGTTTTTTCACTCGGGAAATGCGGTGCGACTGCTTGCAATTCGCCTGCAAACATGATATAATATCGTTGTTGAAAATTGCAGGGACAGTCCCAAAGGAGGAACGGTATGGCAAATGAACTTTGCATTGTCCTCGATTTCGGCGGACAATACAATCAGCTGATCGCGCGGCGCGTTCGCGAATGCGGCGTCTACTGCGAGATCATGCGCTATGATACGCCGCTCGAAACAATCGCGGAGCTGAATCCGCGCGGCGTCATCTTCACCGGCGGCCCGAACAGCGTTTATGATGTGACATCACCGCATATTGCGAAAGAATATTTTGACCTCGGCATCCCGACGCTCGGCATTTGCTACGGATGTCAGCTTATGGCCTATACGCTCGGCGGACAGGTCGAAAGCTGCGAGCACTCGGAATACGGCAAAATCCGCATCACACATAACGGTGAAAGCCTGCTGTTCGACGGCGTGCCGGCGGAAAATGATGTCTGGATGAGCCATACCGATTTTGTCAGCAGACTGCCGGAGGGATTCCGCGTGACAGCGCAGTCCGCAGACTGTCCCTGCGCGGCATTCGAGGATCCTGCGCGGAAGCTCTACGCCGTGCAGTTCCATCCGGAGGTCACGCACAGCGTTTACGGCAGGGATGTGCTGCGCCATTTCCTGCTGGATGTCTGCGGCTTCTCCCGCGACTGGGTGATGGATGATTTCATTGCGCAGACCGTTGCGGAGCTGCGGGAGCAGATCGGCGATAAAAAAGTCATTCTCGGCCTTTCGGGCGGCGTGGATTCCTCGGTCGCTGCGGCGCTTCTGAGCAGAGCCGTCGGCAGGCAGCTCACCTGCGTATTTGTCGATCAGGGACTCATGCGCAAGGACGAGGGAGACTTTGTGGAATCGACCTTTACAAAGATGTTCGATATGAATTTTGTCCGCGTGAATGCGCAGAAGGAATTCCTCACGGCACTCAGGGGCGTGACGGATCCGGAGCAGAAGCGCGATATCATCGGAAACGAATTTTACCGCGCATTCTGGGATAAGATCCGCGAGGACGGCGCAGAGGGATTCTTTGCGCAGGGTACGATCTATCCTGACCGCATCGAAAGCGGCAAGGGCAGCAAGTCCGGCGCAGGCAGCACCGATGTCATCAAAACGCATCACAATCAGCGAGAAATGCCTGCGGATATCAAGGCAAGCATCGCCGGCATCATCGAGCCGCTGCGCGATCTGTTCAAGGATGAGGTGCGTGCGATCGGCGAGAAGCTCGGCATTCCGCATGAACTGGTCTGGCGGCAGCCGTTCCCCGGCCCCGGTCTCGGCGTCCGTATCATCGGTGAGATCACCGAGGAGAAGATCCGCATTTTGCAGGAGGCCGATGCAGTATTCCGCGATGAGATCGAAAAGAGCGAGATCGCGCCGGAGCTGAGCCAGTTTTTCGCCGTGCTGCCTGATGTGCGGACGGTCGGCGTTATGGGCGACCACAGAACCTATGAGCATCTGATCGCGATCCGTGCGATCACGACCGATGATTTTATGACGGCTGACTGGGCGCGGATCCCCTATGAGGTGCTGGCGCGTGTCTCGAACCGCCTCTGCAACGAAGTCGATCATGTCAATCGCGTGGTCTATGATATCACCTCCAAGCCGCCCGGAACGGTGGAATGGGAATAATCAACGAATTTTTGGAATCCACGCATCTGCGTGATTTTCAAATTCAAAAAGTGCCGAATGGCAACATTTTGGCAACATAGGCTGTTATTCAAAAATAAGAGCGAACTGGTTTTGCTGAACCGGTTCGCTCTTTTTTATTTCATGATAAAATGGTTTGGAAAGTCACGGGATGAGATTAAAATCAGCTTAGAGTGTTCATCAGTTAGCAAAAACCCCTCAGTAACAGTGTGCCCTTGATACTCTTGCGGATTTCGTTCTGAAAGCCAGATGCCGGTATACTGACAGTTCACATGAAAACTACCGACAGCAGGGGATTCAATACAAATACAGCGGAACATCCATTTCATTGCGCTAAAAGTAATGCCGTTTTTAAGGCTAATTGCCATTGTATTTACATCAATATCAGGATAGTGATACCGCCATGTATCATATGCTTCTTTTGAAATATCTCCCTCATGAAGATCATGAGATAAATAGTACCAAGTCTCAATAGCGGTAGGAAGTTCAGAATAGCGAGTGGTATTCTGAGGTATTTTCAATATAAAATTGGAACCGTCATCCGTCATAGATATTTGAAATCCATACTCATCTTCCAAAAGAAAAAGCGTATGCATTAGAGATTCCATACTATCAATTGATGGGGCTGTTAGTGCTAAAACACTAACATCAAGGATATTTGCAATGGATACCAATGTTTCTTGACGGGGGATTTTTCGATTTGACTCGTACTGAGCAACACGAACATCTGCAGTTTTTTCATTATACCCTAGTTTCAAGCCTAGTTCTCTCTGTGTAATACCCTTTATCTTTCTAAAGAACCTAATTCTGTCTCCGATAGACATTTCCAAACCAATTTCTTTCTTTCATTCAGAACAATTTATTACATCATCTTCAGGCACTTGAATTCATTATAATTATAGCACATATCAAAAAACAGAAGTTTGATCTCGGAATGACTTTCGGCAGTTTTGCAGAGATCTACATTGCAGACAAGCAGCCACGCATCCGAGAAAACACTATGCGGACAAAAGAACATATCATCCGCACTAAGTTTCTTCCGTACTTCAAGGATCGGAGAATGGTGGAAATTCAGCCGCGCGATATCATCAAATGGCAGAATGAAATGCTCAAAACCAAAACGGCAGACGGCAAGCCACTTTCACCGGACTATCTCCGCACGCTTCAAGCACAGCTTTCCGCAATTTTCAATCATGCAGTTCAGTATTACGATTTGTCTTCTAATCCGGTCAGAAAAGCAGGCATCATTGGAGAAAAGGATGCCAAAGAGATGCTGTTCTGGACACGGGAAGAATACAGCCGTTTTGCAGAAGCGATGCTGGATAGGCCGGTCATGTACTACGCATTCGAGGTGTTCTACTGGACAGGATGCCGCTGCGGAGAATTGCTCGCGCTCACGCCTGCTGACTGGGATTTCGGGAAGAATATGCTGCGGATCAACAAGTCTTATCAGCGTATCAAGGGACAGGATGTCATCACCGATCCGAAAACGCCGAAGGGCAAACGCCTGATCAGCATTCCGGCATTTCTGTCGGAGGAGATTCAGGATTATCTGAAATCACTTTACGAAATCAGAAAGACGGACCGGATGTTCCAGCTTTCCAAGAACAGTCTGCATCGGGCATTGCAGAGCGGAGCCGAAGCCGCCGGTGTGAAGAAGATTCGCGTGCATGATCTGCGGCACTCCCATGTTTCTCTTCTGTTTGAGATGGGATATTCAGCGGTTGCAATCGCTGAACGCGTCGGACATAGAAGCATCGACATCACTTATCGGTATGCGCATATGTTTCCGAGCGTTCAGAAGGATATGGCTGTGAAGCTCGATCAGATGCGGAGGGATGACGAAGATGTCGCAGCGGAAACTTGATGCGCATGGACGGTTCCGTTCCGTAAGCGCCTGCTTTCGCGTTTCGCCGGAAGAAAACGAAATGCTGAACCGGCTGGTCGCACTCTCCGGTCTGAGCAAAAGAGAGTACATCGCAAGGCGGGTGCTGCAGCAGGACATCATCGTGCAGGGCAATCCGAGGGTTTACAAAGCGCTGAAGAACCAGCTGGCAGCAGTGCTGGATGAACTGCGGCGCATCGAGAGCGGCGGCACGGTCGATGATGAACTGCTCGGCCTGATTGCGCACATTGCAGAAATCATGGCCTGCATGAAGGAGGAGAGTGAATGGACGGACACAAAAAATGGCCGCTCCGGAATCACCTGTTGCAGCAGGTGCGGAGCAGCCATCGTCAAATATAGACACCTTTATTATACCAGAAAACGCGCAAGAATGCAAGATGCAGGGCGAAAGTTTTTCACAGGTGCAGCTTGATGTGCTGCGGATGCTCGATCCGTCCTTCCTCGCAACTATTTCGATGCAGGAACTCTACGAGCGAATCTTTCAGCGTAAGCCGGCGATCATCGAAGGTTTGCTCTATACCGGCATATATCTTTTCGTCGGCGCGCCGAAGCTAGGCAAGAGCTTCTTCATGGCGCAGCTCGCCTATCATGTCAGCACGGGTACTCCCTTATGGGAGTATCCGGTGCGGCGCGGGACGGTGCTCTACCTTGCGCTAGAAGATGACTACCGGCGATTGCAGGAACGGCTTTACCGAATGTTCGGCACAGCGGAATCTGGCCGGCTCTATTTTTCGATCAGGGCAAATCAGATCGGCAAAGGTCTGGATGAACAGCTTGCCGGATTCATCGGGCAGCATCCTGACACATCGCTCATTCCAAAATAAGCGGAGCATCACTTTTCCATCAGACCGTGCAGACGGTTTGACGGAAACCCAATCAGTGAAGCGGAGCAAATCGCCGGTTGTGTATGACCTGAAAGGGGCGTACACAACAGGTATTGGGTCATCTATCTGAAAAGTACATGAAACGGCTTTTTTCATGTTTTTTGAATTGACCTGCTGAAAAAAAGAAAGAAGTGCCGCATGGAACAGTTCAGCATCAGCTTTCGTTTGGGAAAGCCCAGCGCACCGCACGGTGCAAACCTCGCGCACAACAACCGCGAATTCTCTGCGGCAAATATTGATCCGGCGCGATCCGATCATAATATCTTTTTCACTGCGATGTCGATTGCGGATGCGTATGAGCATCTGTTCGGTGAAGCACTGGAAGCATTCAATGCGAAGCAAGATCGTCCGGCGCGGCGCATCGAAGATTACTATGCACACATCGCCGGCGGCAAAAGAGAAGAACCGTTCTATGAAGTCATCGTGCAGTTCGGCGATAGCAAGAACGCACCGTGCGGAAGTACGCGCGGAGAAATGGCAAGAGAAATGCTGATCGAATACATGCGCGAGGATATTGATCACTTCGCACTGTTTTCAAACAGCTTGGAAGAATTGCTTGAACGGATGCGGAAGGCGAATTACGAAATCAAGCGCGGCAAATATCTCGCGGCGCGTCCGCCCTACGGCGAGAATTATATCCGGCTGAAATCACTCGGTGCTTTTTACAGTGCAACCGCGCTGAAAAACAGAATCCGGTCAAATGTGCGGTGGGAACAGCAAACATATGAGGTGCTTGCAGAAGCAAAGCAAAAGAAATCGCTGAATGTCACTGTGATTCAAGTGCTGCATCAGTATATCGAAGTGATGCGCATCGGGAAAATCAAAGTGCAGCCGAAAGATTTATCAAAACCGGTTTCTTGGGTGAATGATCGCGAGCTGGATGCGCTCCTGCTGCTCAACCGGAGAATCCATGAGGGAGCAACACTCACATCTATCCAAAAGGATTTTGCGGAGAAAGATCAGGCTGCGAGAACGCTGAGAGATCAACTCATGGCGTCTCAAAAGGATTTGCAAACATTTCTCGAACTGCAAGAGAAGCTGGAATTGCTGTACGGCGGAAAACCTTCTGTAAGATTCACGCGGGAGCAGGCAGAGGAAACGCTGAAATCGTATCCGTCGATCAAGCCGTATAACTGGCTTGGCGTATATCAGCTCGTGGCGAATGAAAAGCAATCCGTTCAGGAGTTACAGGAAAAGCTCGAAACGGCAGAATCCGAACTGAAAGAAGAGGCAGAGCTTGCTGCAACAGCTGACCGCGTATTCGGCAAAACTTTTGTGCAGGATATTCTGAATCGGAATACTTTTCAGAATTCCGGCAGATTTCTTCCAAACGGCAGTTTCACGCCGGACGGACAATTTTGCGGGTGAGGAGATACGAAAATGAATCAGGAAAAAGAACAAATTGGATATTACGGTCAGGCTTGGATGAGCTTTATGGAGGAGAATCATCCGAAGCTTGCTGCGCAGATGCAGAAGCGCGGCACATTTGAAGCGGTCGCACGGTCAGTCAACCAGAACGCCTGCGATTACTGTGATTTGCTGCGGCAGCAATATACGCAGCAAAACCCGCCGCCCGATGATCCGGAAGCGTACCGGTCTTGGAAGTATACCCGCGACTGCTATATAGATAGTGCAGTCATGCAGGAACGGGTGCTGGTCGCGGTGACGAGGGTATGAACGGAATTTCCGGCGTAACCTCTTGATAAATCTGAAAAGCTATGATATAATATAATAGGAGAAAGGTTATGATGCAGTTGACAATAGATGATTTGAGAGTGCTTTTGAATAATGGCACTGTACTTTGGACAACGCATTGCTTACAGCGAATGGCGAGCGTGACATACAGCGTGACGATGTCAAAAACTGTATCCAGAACGGCGAGATCATAGAAGATTACCCAGACGATTTTCCGAATCCGAGCTGCCTTGTTTTCGGAATGACGCTCGCAAACAGGATTCTTCATGTGGTCGCCGGTTCGGACGGAACATATTTGTATATCATTACAGCATACTATCCGTCAGCGGATAAGTTTGAACTCGATATGAAGACAAGGAGGAGATAAGTATGTGTATGTTCTGCAAAAACAAAACCTTTATTGAATCCACGACAACGCATGTTGTGAATTATCAGAACTGCATCATCATCATCAGAAATGTCCCCTGTCTGGAATGTGATCAGTGCGGTGAAAAATACTACACTGACGAAGTTGCAGAAAAACTTGAAAGGATCGTTAATTCGGCAAAGCAGCTTATGCAGGAGATTTCTGTTGTTGATTACAAGACGGCTGCATAACGGATATGAGCGAAATGGCTTTCCAAGGCAGGGAACGGAAGAAGTGCAGAAGCCGGTCTGACGGCGGTTAATTGTCGGATTCTGTTCCGGTTAAAGTTCGTATTATTATAACGAAGCTCTGTCGGTTAACACGATGGAGCTTCGTTATTTCATTCACTGGAATGAGAATATCCACTAACCAATTTATAGAACTACGGAACTTGGAAAAATCGTCATCAATCCATCCGGCACTGTCATCGTCATAGCCAAGCGTATTCGATATACTTCACAGCGCACTCTCTTCGGCGAATATCCAAAGCATCTGTTCTTGTCGTAATTCATGACAATACTTGATTTTCACATTAAAATATGTTATTAAAAAGCCACTGTTTCACTACGCTGCATATCCCAGCGAAAAGCACGCAGAATCGCACATTACAGCCCATCGCAAAAAATCTGCACCAGCGTAATCCAGTGTAAATTGTTGTAACTCGGTTGACCATTCGTTGTCCAAATTAGGGTAAGACAGGCGAATATATCGTATAGTATCAAAGTTGCTTATGAATAGAAAAAAGAAAATGAAAACAGCAGGCAGATGAATCATTAAGTATTCATAGGTCTGCTGTTTTCAGCTTATTACATTTTGTATCCTATTGATGTCCCAACTATCTCTTGAAGATATCTGCTAGTCTTTTTGCCGTGATACTGCGTTAGAAATCCTTGCCTTGCGTCAGCAAGGCGGCGGCTTTCTGCCTTGTCTCACGACAAAAATCCTGCGCATCTATTCTTCAAGATTTAATTGGCACATCAATAGCATCTTTGCACTCAAAGCTGATTCCACTCATGAAAAACCCTCCCCGAAAGCCGGAGAGGGCAAATCAAATATGTGAAACGGAATTCGGTATATTCGGATCAGATCATTTCGGCTGCGGTTGCCGGAATCTGTGTGTTTGTGCTGTTCCGGAAGGTGAGCAGGATATAATCGTAGCTGTCATGCCGGTACTGATTATAGTTCTCGCCCGAGGAAATGAGACCGAGGAGACCGATGCTGACATTCTGCGTATACAGCGTCTGGACATTGACCGCACTTGTGTTAATATAGCCGCCGTACTGATCGGTTGCGCCTAAAATATCATAGATGCTGCGCGAACCGGCGATCTGCTTGTATTCGTTGCGGGAGACTCTCGGATTAAATGTCCGGAAGCCGAGATCCTTCTGATAGGTTGTGAATCTTTTCGAGCCGATATTCTCATCTCCGATCTTACGCTCTGAAAGCTGACAGTCAGAGCAGGTCGGGAAAAATTTCTTTGCATCTGCCGCAAAGGAGTCCGTTTCAATGCCCATCTTTCCGAGGAAATCCACAAAGGAAAGCGACGGATAGGTGTTGGAAACATAATCGTGCAGCCCGTCGATCTGTTCCGGTGTGATTGCGCTCGTTCCCAGCACATCCGCGAGCCGGCGCTGTGTGCTGCTGAAAACGGTGCAGCTGTCGCCTCTGTTCCAGCAGTAAGCGGCCGTCTGGAAGCTGCTTTCCGTGACATGGCTGTCAAGTGCGATATTGCAGGTGCCCCTGTTGATATAAACGCTTCTGCCAAATTGCCGGCGGTAATGGAATCCGCACCAGCCGCTGATCGCGCTGTCTGCGCTGTCTGCACCGAGCAGCATATGCTTGACCTCAGCAGTTTCATTTGCGGCTTCCTCTGCGGTTCTGTGACGGTTCCGGAACATTCTCAGATAGCTGTCATCTTCCTCCAGACGCTTGCGGAGCGATGTCTCCTGATAGTCTGCAACAGTCTTTGCCGCTGCAAGGCACTGTACGGCAATGGTGTATGCATAAAGATAATGATACATCATCTTTTCCATGTACGGCGCAATGACATCATAGACCTCACCGCTGAACATATACTTATTTTTCAGGTTATCAAAGAGTGCCTGAGAGAGTGTGCCGTCATTCTGATCCTTCAGAAGGGTGCTGTATTCACGGATTCTGCCGAGCAGATCAACATAGACTGCGTCGCTGCTGTTTCTGATATCATAATTGCCGAGGTAGTCGGCTAAGGTTTCAAGGCCTGACCAGCGGTTGATAAACCAGTGATCCGGATAGAGTGCATCCGCGATTTCAATCATTGTTTGCTCGGTATAATGACGGGAATTTGCAAATGTATCAATATACTTTGCCATTGTCTCAAAAGCGGACTGCATACGGTCAAGCCCGGCACCATAGCCGTTCGGGAACTTTTCGTCTCTGAGCTGATTCAGAACATCATAGCTGATGCGGGAATTCACAGCAGTAATGCGGCTGCGGAGCTCATTGCGCAGCGCTGTGATCTGTGCATTGTTCTGCGCTGCGAACACCTGATCTGCCGGGAGCGTATCAAGCGCATTCAGTGTCTCCAGAGCGGGAAGCAGCTTGTCGCTGTCCGGGATGTATTCCGCAAAGGCGGCGGAGAAGGCATCGGCTGCGGAGACGGTCTGCGTCTCTGCTGCTGCGGCATTCAGGGTGAATGCCGGGATGGCTGCGGTTGTCAGAGTCATTGCAACGAGGGCGCCTGCGATCATATGCTTCATGCGATTAAAATGCTTCATAGTGATTTCTCCTTTTCATTTCATTTGGTTTCGGGTTCCGGGGTTTGTTCCCCTTGCTGTGA
>CAMOOV010000063.1 GCA_946621745.1 uncultured Ruminococcus sp. | reverse complement strand
CGCGGAGGCGCTGCATCATGCGGGCTATCAGCTCGGTGCGGATGTGCAGATCGACTGGATCGACTCCGAACAGATCACGCGGGAAAACGCCGCAGAGATCCTCAGAACTGCGGACGGCATCCTGATCCCCGGCGGCTTCGGTCAGCGCGGGATCGAGGGCATGATCACGGCAGCGGAATATGCGCGGACAGAGAAAAAGCCGTTCCTCGGCATCTGTCTCGGAATGCAGATCGCGGTCATCGAATATGCACGGCACATGGCCGGTCTGCCCGATGCGCATTCCGGAGAATTTGCGCCGGACTGCCCGCATAAGGTCATTGATTTCATGGACGGACAGTCGGACAGCATCGACAAGGGCGGCACGCTCCGGCTCGGCAGCTATCCCTGCGTGATCGCGCCGGATACGACAATGATGCGCTGCTACAATCAGCCGCACATTGCGGAGCGGCACCGTCACCGTTATGAATTCAGCAATGCGTTCCGCGATGTGCTGACCGGTGCGGGACTGTGCATCAGCGGCACCTCGCCGGACGGCAATCTTGTTGAGACCGTCGAGCTGACGGCGCTGCCGTTCTATGTCGGCGTGCAGTATCATCCGGAATTCAAGAGCCGTCCGAACAAGCCGCACCCGCTGTTCGCCGGACTGGTTCGCGCCGCGATCGGTGATGCCTATGCATGAAATACATGAAGAATGCGGTGTATTCGGCATCCTGACACCGCAGCCGGAAAATCTTGCGCATCTCACATACTGCGGCCTGTTCGCGTTACAGCACCGCGGGCAGGAGGGCGCAGGGATCTCTGTCAATGATGACGGCGTATTCACGACACATAAGGATCTCGGCCTCGTCGGTCAAGTCTTCACGCCGCAGATCCTCGGCAGCTTTCCGCAGGGCAGGATTGCGGTCGGTCATACGCGCTACGGCACGACCGGCGGCAGTCAGCGGCGGAACTGTCAGCCGATGGAGGTCAATCATCATAAGGGCAAAATGGCGCTTGTCCACAACGGCAATCTCAGCAATGCGGGCAGACTGCGCAGCGTGCTCGAACAGCGCGGCGCAATCTTCCATACGACAAGCGATACCGAGATCATTGCGTATCTCATCACGCAGGCGCGGCTGCAAACTGATTCGATCGAAGATGCCGTCCGGCTTGCCGTCCCGCAGCTGGAGGGCGCATTTTCGCTGATCATCATGTCCGCGCAGAAGCTGATCGCCGTCCGCGATCCGAACGGATTCCGGCCGCTCTGCATCGGCAGGCTGCCGCAGGGCGGCTATGTGACCGCATCGGAGAGCTGTGCGCTTTCGGCAGTCGGCGCGGAATTTCTGCGCGACCTCGAACCCGGAGAAATGATCGTGCTGACGCCGGACGGGAAGATGCAGTCCGACCGGAGATACTGCGGAACTGCGCCGAAGCGCACCTGTATTTTTGAGTATATCTATTTTGCGCGTCCTGATTCGGTTCTGGACGGCGTTTCCGTTCATGCGGCACGGAAAAAGGCGGGCGCACTGCTCGCCGCGGCGCATCCGGTGAATGCGGATGCTGTCATCGGCGTGCCGGATTCGGGACTGGATGCCGCGCTCGGATTTGCGGAGGCATCCGGCATTCCCTACGGCATCGGCCTCATCAAAAACAAATACATCGGACGGACATTTATAGCGCCGTCGCAGTCTGAGCGCGACAGCGGCGTACAGCTCAAGCTGAGTGCGATCCGCGAGACGGTCGCGGGAAAGCGTATCGTGCTGATCGACGATTCCATTGTGCGCGGCACGACCAGCCGCCGCATTGTCAGTCTGCTGCGTCAGGCCGGTGCAGCGGAAATCCATATGCGCATCTCCGCGCCGCCGTTCCTGCATCCCTGCTATTACGGCACGGATATTGATTCCGAGGAAAACCTGATCGCCAATCACCATACCGTCGGGGAGATCGCGGAGATCATCGGTGCGGATTCGCTCGGATTTCTGCCATTGGACGCGCTGCCGGCGCTTGCAGGCTCTGACGGGATCTGTACCGCCTGCTTCACCGGCGATTATCCGACGGCCGTTGAGCAGGACGAGGCAAAAGACCGCTTTGAGCGGAAAATTCACCGTTGACAAAAACGATCCTGTATGGTATGATAAGCAAAATAAGGGATGAACCCGCGGCTGCCTGTTCATACCGGAGGAAAGGATTGTTTGCGTATGTTTGATTTCAAAGCATTGAAACAGAAAAAGCTGATCCGCACGGCAGCCGTGATCCTGCTGCTTCTGACTGCGGTCACGGTATGGTGGCTGATTCCCGTTCGTCCGCTGAACGGATGTGAGCCGGAGGAGATCACCCGGATCACGGTGGAGGGTTTTCCGGGCGCGGGAACCGTGACGCTCGATGCAGAGGAAACGCTTCGCGTCGCAGAAAATCTGTATCAGTGCAAAGCAAAGCGGGCCGGCATCTCGTTCGGCAGAATGGGATGGGTCTATCAGCTCCATATTTATAAGGGCGACAGACTCGTCAGGACATTTTCTGTCATTGACAGTGACTGGGCAAGAGACAGTTTGTTTTTCTATGAGCCGGCAAGCGGAAGCTATTGCATAGAATACCTAAATGCGCTTTCGGAAAAATACAGTCCGAAGGATTCAAAATAAAGGATGTGATTTTATGATGAGTGTTTCGCAGCGCGAAGCCGCGGAGTTGATCGAAAGCAGCGATATCAAATTTGTGCGCCTTGCATTCTGCGATGTATTCGGTGTGCAGAAAAATATCTCAGTGCAGGCGTCGGAGATCGAACGCGCCTTTACGCAGGGCATTGCGTTCGATGCGTCCTCGATCGACGGCTTCCGCGATCCCTCGCACTCTGATCTCTTTCTGTTCCCCGATCCGGCAACGATGACGCTGCTGCCGTGGAGACCTTCCCGCGGCGGCGTTGCGCGTTTTTTCTGTGAGATCCGCAATCCGGACGGCACGCCGTTTTCTGCGGACTGCCGCCGCTATCTTGCCGATACCGAACGGCTGCTCGCGGCGCACGGTCTTCGCTGCGATATCGGCGCGGAATGCGAATTCTATCTGTTCAAGCTCGACGAGCACGGCAATCCCACGGATACCCCGCTTGACCGCGCAGGCTATTTCGATATCGCACCGGCGGACTGCGGCGAGAATGTCCGCAGAGAGATCTGTCAGACGCTTGAAACAATGGGCATCCAGCCGGAGCGCTCGCATCATGAGCAGGGCCCCGGACAGAATGAAATTGATTTCCGGTACAGCAGTGCGCTCAGTGCTGCGGATCATGTCGTGACATTCAAGCAGGTCGTCAGCACGGTCGCTGCACGGAACGGACTCTGGGCATCGTTCGCACCGAAGCCGATCGAAAACGAAGCCGGAAACGGATTCCATATCAACTGCTCGATTGCAAAGGCGGACATCCGCGCCGATGTGAATGAGTCGCTGTTTCAGGCGTTCATGGCAGGCGTGCTGGCGCATACGCCGGAGATGACGGCGGTGCTGAATCCGCTGGAAAGCTCCTATGCGCGGCTCGGCAGGGACAAAGCACCGAACCGTGTTTCGTGGTCGCCGAGCAACCGCTCACAGCTGATCCGCATTCCCGCAGCAGATATCTCGCATCAGCGCATGGAGCTGCGCTCGCCCGATGCATCCTGCAATCCGTATCTCGCATTTGCGCTGGTCATGCGCGCAGGTCTGGACGGCATTCTCCGCGGCCTGACGCCGCCGCCCTCCTGCAATGTCAATCTGCTCGATGCGCCCGCAGAAATCGCTGCGCAATATGCCGCGCTGCCGGAGAATCTCGCTGCTGCGCGGAAAATGATGGTCGAAAGTGCGTTCATGCGGGAAACTCTGCCGGCACATCTGTTTGCGGCGTATACGGAGTAACAGAGCCATGCTGACGCGCTTTGAGCAGAAAGAGGTTTTCGTCATTTCCTCGAACGAGAATTTTCACCGCTATGTACGGGACAATCTGCCGGACGGCGACTTCACGGTCTCCGGCGGTGCGGTCTCCTGTACGGAAGCACGCCAAAAAATGATGGGCAATCGCTGTGCGGTCGTCCTCATCAACATCCCGCTCGCGGATGAATGCGGCACAGAGCTTGCAAGCGATCTCGCAGAAAATACCGCTTCAACCGTTGTGGCTGTCGTGAAGAATGAACAGGAACCGGAATTCCGGCAGTCGCTGGAACCGGCCGGTATCTTTGTGCTCGGCAGACCGTTTTCGCATTTTTCGTTTCATCAGGTGCTGTATGATGCCGCCTCTGCCTATGCGAGAATGCAGATCATGTCACTGGAAAATCAGCGCCTGCAAATGAAACTGATCGACCTGCGCATTGTCAACCGGGCGAAATATGCGCTCATTCAGTATCTCGGCATGACCGAGGAGCAGGCGCATAAATATATCGAGCAGCAGGCGATGAATCAACGGATCTCCAAACGGACTGCTGCGGAAAATATCCTAAAAACCTATGAGAATCATTGAGGATTCATGGGCAGATTGTAAAACTTTGTGAAATTTCTGTCAGGTGATTGACAAATGCAGAAAAATATGCTATGATGTGATACAGAAAACAGCAACGGCGCTGTTTCGGGATGAATCCCGAAGTGCCGTTGCTGTTTTTTTGTTTATCTGCCGGATTGCCGCTTCAACCGCACACACGGCGGCAGTCCGGACGGATGCAAAATACAGAAAGGATGAAAGATTATGAAACCGACTGATGTATTCGGAAGCCTTGTGTTCAATGATGCCGTGATGCAGGAGCGCCTGCCGAAGGCGGTCTACAAATCCCTGCACGAGACCATTGCAAACGGCAAGGATATCGACCCGACCGTTGCGGATGTGGTCGCAAGCGCGATGCGCGAATGGGCTGTGGAGAACGGCGCAACGCATTACACGCACTGGTTCCAGCCGATGACCGGCATTACCGCAGAGAAGCATGACAGCTTCCTCTCTCCGGACGGAAACGGCGGCGCGATCCTCGAATTCTCCGGCAAGGAGCTCATCAAGGGCGAACCGGATGCATCCTCGTTCCCGTCGGGCGGTCTCCGCGCAACCTTTGAGGCCCGCGGCTATACGGCATGGGATCCGACCTCCTACGCATTCATCAAGGAGAACAGCCTGTGCATCCCGACCGCATTTTATTCCTACAGCGGTGAAGCACTCGACAAGAAAACGCCGCTGCTGCGCTCGATGGAAGCCGTCAGCGAGCAGGCCGTGAAGGTGCTGCATCTGCTTGGATTTGACGATGTGCAGCGTGTCAGCGGAACGGTCGGCCCGGAGCAGGAATATTTCCTCATCGACCGCGAAATGGCAAAGCAGCGCAAGGATATTATCTTCACCGGCAGAACGCTGTTCGGTGCAAAGGCACCGAAGGGACAGGAGATGGAGGATCACTATTTCGGCGTGATCCGGCCGCGTGTGCAGGCTTTCATGAAGGATCTGAACACGGAGCTCTGGAAGCTCGGCATCTACGCAAAGACCGAGCATAATGAGGTTGCTCCGGCACAGCATGAGCTTGCACCGGTTTACACCACGATGAACCTCGCCTGCGACCACAATCAGCTCACAATGGAGATCATGAAGAAGGTCGCGGAACGGCACGGTCTGATGTGCCTGCTGCATGAAAAGCCGTTTGCAGGCGTCAACGGCAGCGGCAAGCACAATAACTGGTCGCTCTCGACCGATACCGGCATCAATCTCTTTGCACCGGGCAAAACGCCGGAGCGCAAGAGACTGTTCCTGCTGATGGTCGCGGCAGTCGTCGCAGCCGTCGATGAGCATCAGGATCTGCTGAGAATGTCGGTCGCATCCGCCGGCAACGATCACCGTCTCGGTGCGAATGAAGCGCCGCCCGCGATCGTTTCGGTCTATCTCGGAGATGATCTCCAGCTCCAGCTTGAGGCTGCCGCTGAGGGGCGCGATGAGCAGAAGCACCGCGAAATGCTGACAACCGGCGTTCATGTTCTCCCCGATTTCAAGAAAGATACATCCGACCGCAACCGCACCTCGCCGATGGCGTTCACCGGCAACAAGTTTGAATTCCGTATGCTCGGCTCGGAGAACTCGATCGCTGATACAAATATCGCGCTGAATACGATCTTTGCAGAAGCGCTCAGCAATTTTGCAAACCGTCTGGAGAATGCGGAAGATATTGCGAAGGCAGTGCAGGAAATCCTCGCAGATACGCTGAAGGCACACGGCCGCATAATCTTCAACGGCAACAATTATTCGCAGGAATGGGTTGCAGAAGCAGAGCGCCGCGGCCTGCTCAATCTCCGCACGACCGCCGATGCGATGCACGCCTTTGCGACAGAAAAGAATGTTGCACTGTTCAAGCGGTTCGGCGTTTACAATCACAGCGAGGTCGTTTCCCGCAAGGACATTCTCCTTGAAAACTACACGAAGCTCATTGTGATCGAAGCGAATACAATGATCGACATGGCGCGGACGCAGATCATTCCGGCGGGCTTCCGCTACGGCGAAGCGCTCGCGGATTATGCGATGAAGAAAAAGGAGCTGGGTGTGCAGGGACTGGCCGAGACCGATCTGCTGCGCCGCGTGAGCGCACTGACCGATGAGATCGCGGCAAAGACCGAAGCGCTCGAAAATGTGATGATCGGGCTTTATGACAACGAGCATCCGTCCTACTACTGCCGCGACACGATCATTCCCGCAATGAACGAGCTGCGCGCCGCTGCCGACCAGCTTGAACCGCTGACCGCAAAGGAATATCAGCCCTTCCCGACCTATGCAGACCTGCTTTACAGTGTATAATTATAATCATATTGCGGTGCCGCATTGCAAAAAAGCAGTGCGGCTTGCCGTGTAAATATCGGAAGCGAGGGAATGTAACATGGATGCAAACGAGGGCTGTCTTGTATTGGAAAACGGCATGGTATTCAGCGGAAAACGGCTCGGCGCACGGAGGAATGTCACGGCGGAGATCGTCTTTACGACCGGCATGAACGGGTATCTGGAGACACTGACCGATCCGAGCTATTACGGGCAGGCGGTCGTGCAGACCTTTCCGCTGATCGGAAACTACGGTGTGATCCCGGAGGATTTTGAATCCGGCAGGGCGCATTTATCGGCTTATATTGCTTCAGAGATCTGCGCGGAACCGTCGAATTTCCGGAGCAAAGGACGGCTTGCGGACTGGCTGACGGAGCAGGATATTCCCGTTCTCACGAGCGTGGATACCCGGACACTCACAAGGGTGCTGCGCGACCACGGTACGATGAACGGAATGATCTGTGATGTACCGGAGCAGGCGGATATTTCGCAGATACGGGCATATCGCGTTACGGAAGCCGTGAAGCATACGACCTGTGCAAAGGCATATTCGCTCGGCGATGCGAATGCAGAATATCATGTGGTACTGCTGGATCTCGGTGCAAAGGCAAATATCGCAAGGTCACTTGCAGCGCGCGGCTGCCGCGTTACGGTTGTGCCGGCATATACAAAATGTGAGGATATTGCGAATCTGCATCCGGACGGCATCATGCTCTCCAACGGCGCGGGCGATCCGGCAGACAATCCGGAGATCATCGCAGAGCTGAAAAAAATCATCACGCTCGGCATTTCGGTCATGGCGATCTGTCTCGGCCATCAGCTGCTGGCACTCGCGAACGGCATCCCAACCGCAAAGCTGAAATTCGGACACCGCGGTGCGAATCAGCCGGTGCTGAATCCGGAAACGAAACAGATGGCGGTCACGACGCAGAATCACGGATATCAGGTGCAATATAATACAAATGATCCGCATTGCCGCGAGACCGCGGATCTGCTCTATATCAACCTCAATGACGACACCTGCGAGGGACTCCGCTACCGGAAATTTCCGGCGATCTCGGTGCAGTTTCATCCGGAGGCCTGCGCCGGCCCGCAGGATACCGCGTTCATTTTTGATGAATTCGTGCAGATGATGGAGGTGCGGAAATGCCGCTGAATCGTGATATTCATAAGGTGCTTGTCATCGGATCGGGGCCGATCGTCATCGGGCAGGCGGCGGAATTTGATTATTCCGGCACACAGGCCTGCCGCGCACTGAAAGAGGAAGGGATCGAGGTCGTGCTGGTCAACTCCAATCCGGCCACGATCATGACGGACACGCGGATCGCCGATCAGATTTACATGGAGCCGCTGAAAACGGAGGTCATCAAGCGCATTTGTCTCAAAGAAAAACCGGACAGCATTCTCTCCGGACTCGGCGGACAGACCGGACTGAATCTCTGTGCGGAGCTGGCGGAGAGCGGATTTCTTGCCGCGAACGGCATCCGGCTGCTCGGCGCGAATCCGGAGACAATCGCCCGTGCGGAGGATCGCAGGCTGTTCAAGGAGACAATGGACTCGATCGGGCAGCCCTGCATTCCGTCAGGCATTGCGGAGGACATGGAGACAGCCCGCCGCATTGCTGCGGAGATTGGCTATCCGGTCATTATCCGTCCGGCGTTTACGCTCGGCGGAACAGGAGGCGGCATCGCAGAAACGCCGGAAGATTTGGAACATATTGCGGAGAACGGTCTGCGGCTGTCCCCGATTCATCAGATCCTTGTGGAACGCTGCATCGCCGGCTGGAAGGAGATCGAATTTGAGATCGTGCGCGATGCGGACGGCAACAAGCTGACGGTCTGCTCAATGGAAAATCTGGATCCGGTCGGCATTCATACGGGTGACAGCATCGTCATTGCACCGGCTGTCACACTCGCGGACAAGGAATATCAGATGCTCCGGACGGCTGCGCTAAAAATCGCGGAGGTACTGAAAATTGAAGGCGGCTGCAACTGTCAGTTCGCCCTGAATCCGGATTCATTTGAATATGCCGTGATCGAGGTCAATCCGCGTGTTTCCCGCTCATCGGCACTTGCCTCCAAAGCAACCGGATACCCGATTGCAAAGGTCGCCGCAAAGATTGCCGTCGGCTACAGACTGTACGAAATCGCGAACAAAGTCACCGGCAAAACATCTGCCGCATTCGAGCCTGCTTTGGACTATGTTGCGGTGAAGATGCCGAAGTTTCCGTTCGAGAAATTTACAGGCTCGTCGCATCAGCTCGGCACACAGATGAAAGCGACCGGAGAGGTCATGGCGATCTCCGACAGCTTTGAATCCGCGCTGCTGAAGGCGCTGCGCGGCGCCGAGGTCAAGCACAGTGCGCTGCTCGTCCGGACGCTGCGTAATCTTCCGGACGATGCTTTGCGCCGGCATCTGGTTCATGCGGATGATGTGCGCTTGTTTGCGGCAGCAGAGGCGCTGCGGCGCGGAATGACAGCAGGTGAAATACACGCATTATCGAAGATTGACACATGGTTTCTGCATAAGATCCGCAGTCTTGTTGTCTGTGAGACCGCGCTGGAAAATGCGCCGCTGACGGATGATCTCTACCGCACGGCAAAGCGGTTCGGCTATCCGGATGAAACGATCGCCGCAATCTCCGACAAGGCACTGCCGGAAAAACGGTACCGTCCGATCTACCGGATGGTCGATACCTGCGCCGGCGAATTTGCAGCAGAAACGCCGTATTTCTACGGTGTCTGCAAGCCGGACGCAATACCGGAGGCCGACGAAGCAGCGCTGTTTCTTGCCGGAAAGCCGCATCAGACGGTTGTGGTTCTCGGCAGCGGGCCGATCCGCATCGGACAGGGCATCGAATTCGATTATTCGGCTGTTCATTGCGTGCAGGTTCTCAAAAACGCGGGCTATGAGGTCGTGCTCATCAACAACAATCCGGAGACTGTCTCGACCGATTTTGATACAGCTGACCGGCTGTATTTTGAGCCGCTGACGCCGGAGGATGTGCTGTCGGTTCTCGCACTGGAAAAGCCCGCCGGCGTGGTCACGGCATTCGGCGGACAGACCGCGATCCGGCTTGCGCGGACGATCGAAGAAGCAGGATACCGGCTGCTCGGTGCATCGGCCGACAGCATTGATCTTGCGGAAGACCGCGAACGCTTTGATGCGCTGCTGGAATCGCTTGGCATCGACCGGCCGCGCGGCTGTACGGTCAATACGCTCGCAGAGGCGGATGAAGCCGTCCGGAATCTCGGCCTGCCTGTTCTGGTGCGGCCGTCGTATGTGCTGGGCGGGCAGAATATGAATATCGCATTTGAGGCGCACGATGTCGCTGCATTCATGCAGAATATCCTCGCGGACGGCATCGACAATCCGGTGCTGATCGACCAGTATATCCGCGGCACAGAGATCGAGGTCGATGCGATCTGCGACGGCAGAGCTATTCTGATTCCCGGCATCATGGAGCATATCGAGCGCACCGGCGTACATTCCGGCGATTCAATCGCAATCTGCCCGCCGGTGCATATCGACGATGATATGCGCAAGAAAATCCTCACAGATACGAAGAAAATCTGTCTCGGCCTGCACGCGGTCGGGCTCATCAATCTGCAATATATCGTCAAAGGACAATCGCTCTATGTCATCGAAGTGAATCCGCGGGCATCGCGGACAGTTCCGTTCATGAGCAAGCTGTCCGGCCTGCCGCTCTGCGACTGCGCGATGCGCGTCTGTCTCGGCGAGAAGCTCGCTGCAATGGAATACGGCACGGGGTATTACAGAACACCGCCGTTTACCGCCGTCAAGGTGCCGGTATTCTCATTCCAGAAGATCGGCGGCGAATCCACGCTCGGCCCCGAAATGAAATCGACCGGCGAGGTCATCGGCATCGGCAAAACGCTGACAGAAGCGCTCTACAAGGGGCTGCGTGCGGCGGGCTACCGGCTTGAGGATACCGGCAGAAATCAGAACGGCGTGCTTCTGACTGTGTGCGATGCAGATAAACCGGATATCGTCGAAATTGCGCGGAAATTCGCACGGCTTGATTTCAAATTGTACGCGACGGAGGGAACCGCTGACGCACTGCGTTCCGCCGGCCTGACCGTCCATACACTGCACAAGCTGCACACCGGCGACACGGAGACCTTCGACCTCATGGAGAACGGCACGATCCGCTATATCGTCTCGACGGATGCGAATGCGCGTATGGCCGCCCGCGACGGCGCGAAGATCCGGAAGAAGGCGGTCGGGCTCGGCATTCCCTGTCTGACCTGCACCGATACCGCTGCGGCCGTTGCGAACTGTCTGCACACCGGCTATCGGGATTCCAATGTGGAGCTGATGAATATGAATCATCTGCGCACGGCAAAGCGCCGCATTTCCTTTGTGAAAATGCAGGGCTGCGGCAATGATTATATCTATGTGAACTGCATGGAAAAGCGCGTATCTGCGCCGGAATCGCTTGCCGTTCAATTATCCGACCGGCATTTCGGCATCGGCGGTGACGGACTGGTTCTGATCGAACGGTCGGAGATTGCAGACGCGAGAATGCGGATGTTCAATCTCGACGGCAGCGAGGGGAATATGTGCGGCAATGCGATCCGCTGCGTCGCGAAATATCTTTACGACAACGGCATCTGCGTAAAAAAGGATATCGTGATCGAAACGAAAAGCGGTCTGCGCACGGTGACGGTCACAACGCAGAACGGCCTTGTCACATCTGCCGCAGTCAATATGGGCAGAGCGGTCTTTGATACGAAGCAGATTCCCGTGAAGTATGCAGAGCAGGAAATGATCGGAAAGCCGCTGACCGTTTCGGGCAGAGAATACACGGTCACCTGCGTGTCAATGGGCAATCCGCACTGTGTCGTGTTCAATGCCGGTGCAGTTGATCTTGAAAAGATCGGGCCGGAATTCGAGCATCATCCGATTTTCCCGGAGCAGGTCAATACGGAATTCGTGCAGGTGATCGACGGCCATACGCTGCGGATGCGCGTCTGGGAGCGCGGCTCCGGCGAGACAATGGCCTGCGGAACGGGTGCCTGCGCAGCGGCAGCGGCGGCAGTCAGAAACGGATACTGCGAGCCGGATACAGATGTCACGGTGCATCTGAACGGCGGCGATCTTGTGATCCGTTATACAGAGGATGCTGTTTATATGACCGGCGATGCGGTTCTGGTATTTAGCGGAGAAATTGAGGTGTAATATGAAAGTCAATCATCATGCGCTCGAATTGGAGCAGAATTATTTATTCTCGGAGGTCGCAAAGCGTATCCGCGCATTTCAGGCGGCGCATCCCGGCCGCGAATTGTTAAAGCTCAGCATCGGCGATGTCACGCGGCCGCTCGCGAAGATCATCACCGATGAAATGAAGGCCGCCGCGGAGGATATGTCTCATGCGGAGACATTCCACGGCTACGGCGCGGAGCAGGGCGAGCCGTTCCTGCGGGAAGCGATCGCCGGATATTATCAGAAGCGCGGCATTGCGGTCGATCCGGCAGATGTGTTCATCAGCGACGGTGCGAAATGCGACCTCGGCAATCTCTGTGATCTGTTTGATGCAGACAACACAGTGCTGCTGCCGGATCCGGTTTATCCGGTCTATTACGATACAAACATCATGGCGGGGCGGCGCGTGATCTTTGCACGCGGCACAAAGGAAAACGGATTCCTGCCGATGCCGGATGCAGATGTTCATGCGGATATCATTTATCTCTGTTCGCCGAACAATCCGACCGGTGCGGTCTATACGAAAGAGCAGCTTGCAGCGTGGTTCGCATATGCAAAGGAAAACGGCGCGCTGATTCTGTTTGATGCGGCATATGAAGCGTACATCCGCGATCCGGAGCTGCCGCACAGCATCTTCGAGATCGACGGTGCGGAGCGCTGCGCGATCGAGATCAACTCGCTCTCGAAAACGGCAGGCTTCACCGGTGTCCGCTGCGGCTGGACGGTCGTTCCGCGCACGCTGCAATTTGACGGCGCATCGCTGCATGATATGTGGTTCCGCCGCATGGCGACCAAATACAACGGCACAGCGTATATCATTCAGCGCGCCGCCGCAAAGGTCTTCACGGAGGAAGGACTGCGCGCCGTTCACGGGGATATTGATTATTATATGGAAAATGCGCGGATCATCAAGGCTGCGCTGACAAAAGCGGGGATTCATTCGGTCGGCGGCGGGAATGCGCCGTATGTCTGGATGGAGTGCCCCGGCGGAGCGGATTCGTGGACATATTTTGATTATCTGCTGAACAGCTTCGGCATTGCCGGAACACCGGGCGCCGGCTTCGGTGCCGCCGGTCAGGGATGGCTGCGGTTCTCATCGTTCGGCACAAGGGAGACCGTCACAAAGGCCGCAGAATATCTCGCGGCACTCATATAAACCGGAGTAGAGTGGTGTCTCCGACGGATTTATATTGGGGCTCCGCCCCAAACCCCGCCCAAGGG
>CAMOOV010000062.1 GCA_946621745.1 uncultured Ruminococcus sp. | reverse complement strand
GCTGACCGATTTTCAGATGCACAGGCGGAGGAAATCCGCAGTATTCTCTCAGCTGCACTGCGCAACCGTGATAAAACAAGAGAGATTCCCGCAGAGACGGAACAGCCTGAGCTGCCCTTGCATCGGAATACGCAGAACGCCGACCCGAATCAGCTTGTCATTTACGCATTCAAGGAGCATGACGGCGTAATTACCGCAGATTGCAGCATCGGTGAAAATATGTTTGAAATCAAAGTACTGCGGACTGACGATCTTACCCCGTACATCAGTTACAAGGACAGACCGATTCAGTTAACAAGTCAGCAGGCATACGATCTGGAACAATTCGAGTTGTACCGGACACCGGTCACGCATGACAGAAACGGCTATTATGCTGATGATCTGGATGCCGGAGATCAGATTCGTCTGGGCGGTGAGATCTGGACGGTCGTGCTGAAAAACGATTATACGATTCGGCTGTCAAACAGCGAAAAAAGCGATCCGGATAATGTGCAGAATATCTACGGCAAGTGGCAGGAAAAACTGACACAACTTGGCTTTGAATTTATCCCGCAGAGACGTGAGATCGAAGCGCAGGTATTTGCAGAGCCGGAACCGATTACAGAGCCGGAACCCGGCGATCTACAGCTTACGCTGTTCGGAGAGCCGGAACCGGTTGTACGGAAAGAGCCAAAAATACGGACAAAAAAGCAGCCTGCCGTCATTTCCCTGACTGCACCGACACCGGAAATGCTCGACTGTATTCTCCGAGCCGGAAGCAACGAAATAAAATCCATCGAGCGTATTATCGCGCAATTTCAGAAAGGCAAATCTCCAGCCGAAAATGCAGAGTTTCTCAGCAGAGAGTTCGGCACAGGCGGCCGCGGATACAAGTATGCTCCGTCGGAGTTTACAAGCGCTTCGCTTGTTGCGGCATGGTTTGACAATACCGGCATCACGGCGGCGATCAGCAGCACGGCATTTCCGGAGGGCAAGCGCGCACATCTTTCATGGGAACAGGCGACAGAGCGTATCGGGGAAATGCTGCAAAACGGCGAATTCTGTTCGCAGGACAGAATCGACCGTGCGGCGGACAATGAGCTTGGCATGATCGCGGAAAGCCTGCTGTTGCTGGAACGTGACGTCGAGGGCGAATTCTTCCTGCCGAAGGAACTGACGCCGGGCGGATTTCCGGAATGTGAAGCAAAGGTCAAGGCAGCGCTCACCGATCCTACAACGGTGCAGACCTATATTGACGGCATGCGGGCATTCTTACAGGAATATGAGCAGAATCCGGATATCCTCCGGATGCACTATCACAGACCGGAGGAGCTTCTACGCCGTCTGGAGGACTTGCTGCTTCCGCGTACAGATTTTATAACCAAACCGGATTTCAGGTTTGAACCGCAGTTTTTCATCACCGACGATGAAAAGGATGATTTCCTTTGCAGGCACGGCAGCGGCGTTGAAGACGGCAAGTTCCGGATTGAAGAGTTTTTTGCAGAGGAACACACCTTGCCGGAAAAGGTGAAGTTTCTCAAATCGGAATACGGCGACGGCGGCATGGGACACGCAGGCTTTGACGAATGGCATGATTCTAAGGGCATCCGCATTACGAAAGACCCGTTCAGCGCAGATACCAAATGCACCGTGACAATGAAATGGGAGGAAGTCGCGGATTGCATTGAGCGGCTGATCGCAGAAAACAGATATATCTCACAGAAGGATATTGACGAGCGCATCCGCAGGGCAAAGCAGGATTTGCAGAGCCCCGATGACGAGAATCCGTATGCGGTGGAACGGGCAAAGAAGGTGCTGGCGCAGTACGGTGTTCCGCTTGATAACGCAGAAACCGAATATACACCGGACAGACCGGAGCAGACAGAACCGACCGTACAGACACCGGAGCGCATCACGGTCACAGCAAAGACAGAGCCGAAAGCGGGGAATCCGGTCACATACCGGTATAACCCGGACGATACCGCGCCGAGCGGAGCAAAATCCCGATTCAAGGCGAATATTGAAGCGATACAGACCTTGCAGCGTGTCGAAACGGAGAACCGCTATGCAACGCCGGAGGAACAGTCTGTTATGGCAAGATATGTCGGCTGGGGCGGCATTCCGCAGGCTTTTGTGACCGACCGCATTGCTGCGGACAGCTATGCCGGTAATCTCGGAGAGCTGCCGCAGACCGGTTGGGAAGCAGAGCAGAAGCAACTTTTAGAGTTGCTGTCGCCGGAGGAATACAAGGCGGCTCGTTCCTCAACACAGACGAGCTTTTACACGCCGCCTGAAATTTCGGACGGTATCTATCAGGCACTTTCGCAGTTCGGCTTCACGGGCGGCAATGTGCTGGAACCGTCAATGGGTGTCGGCAACTTCTTTGCGAAAATGCCGGCGGATATGCGGGACAGCTCGCGGCTGTACGGCGTGGAGCTTGACAGTATTTCCGGTCGCATCGCCCAGCAGCTCTATCCGCAGGATCGGATTCAGGTACGCGGCTTTGAGCAGACGCATTTCAATAACAACAGCTTTGATGTAGTCATCGGCAATGTCCCCTTCGGGGATTACCGCGTCAGCGACAAGGCATACGACAAGCACAAATTCAAGATTCATGACTATTTCGCGGCGAAATCCGTGGATAAGGTCAAGCCGGGCGGTGTGGTCGCAATCGTCACATCAAAGTTTACAATGGACAAGCTGAGTGAAAAGGCGCGCCGGTATCTCGCGGAACGCTGTGACCTGCTCGGTGCAGTCAGACTGCCGGATAATGCCTTCAAAAAGAATGCCGGAACGGAAACCACAACAGACATTCTGTTCCTGAAAAAGCGTGAAACATTGACGATCGAGGTGCCGGATTGGGTACACATGGGGCAAACGCCGGACGGCATTCCATGCAATCAGTATTTCGTCGATCATCCTGATATGGTGCTTGGCACAATGGCATGGGACGAGCGCATGAAGGGGAAATTCGGTGATGACAGCAGAGTAACGACCTGTATCGGGGATGACAGCATTCCGCTGGCAGAGCAGATCAGAGCGGCAGTCGCTAAAATCAAAGGCAGCATCGAAACGATTGCGGCAGAGGAGCAGCAGATGAAGGAGGGCGATGTTATTCCCGCCGATCCGTCTGTCCGGAATTATACGCATACGCTGGTGGACGGTCAGCTGTATTTCCGCGAAAATGAGGTCATGCTCCGTGTGCAGGAAACCGGCAAAACGCTTGACCGCATGATGGGGATGCACAAAATCCGAATTGCGGCAATGGCGCTGATCGACGCGCAGGCGGCAGGCTGTTCCGATGAAGAGCTTGCAAAATTGCAGCGCGAACTGAATACGGTTTATGACAGATTCCGCAGAGCATACGGCAATATTACGGACAGCGCAAATGAACGCTGCTTCCGGCAGGATGATGATTACAATACGCTTGCCGCGCTGGAAATCGTGGATGTAGAGAAGAAAACCGTTGAAAAGGCGGAAATCTTCACAAAGCGCACGATTCAGCCGGAGGTCGAGATCACATCCGTGGATACACCGCAGGAGGCTTTGCAGGTGTCGCTTGACAAGCACGGCAGAGTGGATATTGCATATATGGCGGAGCTGGTCGGCTGCGAACCAGAACAGGTCATTGCCGATCTCGGCAGTCAGGTGTACCGGAATCCCGCAAAGATACGGGATGATGATCCGTTATCCGGCTATGAAGATGCGAGCGAGTATCTCTCCGGTAATGTTCGGGAAAAGTTGAAAACCGCGCAGGAATACGCAGAGAAGATCGACGGCAGCTTTGCGCGGAATGTGACCGCATTGCAGGCGGTTATTCCGAAAGACCTTGAAGCGGACAAAATTTCCGTGCGAATCGGTGCAAACTGGATTGAGGTCGCGGACTATAACCGGTTCTTCCGGGAGATCTGCAAGGGTGACACCTTCTTTCATCCGGTCACAAGAACGAAATTCGGTGAATATAAGATCGAAGGAGCCGGGCAGGATCATTCGGTTGCAGCAACGGAAACCTACGGCACCTGCCGCATGACAAGCTACCAGATTTTTGAGAATCTGCTGAATCAGCGGGATATTGTGGTGCGTGACCGCGTGGAGGACATGGACGGCAAATACCATTATGAAGTAAACCCGAAGGAAACACAGCTTGCAAAGGAAAAAGCCCGCCAGATGAAGGAAGCGTTCCGAAGCTGGATCTGGGCTGACATTGACCGGAGGGATCATTATGTAGAGAAGTATAATTTCCTGTTCAATGCAATTCGCGGCAGAGAATATGACGGCAGTCATCAGACCTTCCCCGGCATGAATCCGGCGATCAGCTTGCGTCCGCATCAGCAAAATGCAGTGCTCCGCGCCAAACTCGGCGGCAATACGCTGCTGGCACACTGCGTCGGTGCAGGCAAGAGCTTTGAAATGGTCGCGGCGACTATGGAGAAAAAGCGGCTTGGTCTGATCTCCAAAGCCTGCGTGGTTGTACCAAAGCACCTGACCTTGCAGATGGCTTCTGAATGGATGCGGCTGTATCCGAACGCAAAGCTGCTGGTCGCAAGACCGGAGGATTTTACAAAGGATAACCGGAAGAAATTCATTGCCCGCTGCGTGACCGGCGATTATGACGCAGTGATTATGTCCTTTACGCAGTTTGAGAGAATCCCGATGTCCGATGAATACCGCAAGCAGTTCATGGAACAGGAGCTTGCAGAGATCATGGACGCGCTCGAAGATGTAGACAGCAGTGACCGCACCTCTGTTAAAGCATTGGAACGGCAGAAGATGAAGATCGAGGAACGGCTTGAGAAGCTGATGTCCTCCAAAAAGGATAATTCACTGTGCTTTGAAAAGCTCGGCTTTGACTATCTGGTCTGTGACGAAGCACATAATTATAAGAATTGCTACGTCGCCACAAAAATGAGCAATGTCGCAGGCGTACAGACTACGGCAGCACAAAAATCCGAGGATATGCTGATGAAAACGCAGTATCTCAACGACAAATATGGCTGCAATAATATTTTATATAGTACCGGCACACCTGTCAGCAATTCGATGGTCGAATTCTATGTGATGCAGCGGTATCTGCGTCCTGATCTGCTTGAAAATGCAGGCTTGCAGACCTTTGATGATTGGGCGGGCACCTTCGGCGAGGTCGTATCGCAGCTTGAAATCAAGCCTGCGGGCAACGGATTCCAAATGAAAAACCGCTTCTCCAAATTCGTCAATATCCCGGAGCTCATGCAGATGTATAAGGAATTTGCGGACATTCAGACACCGGATATGATCAAACTCCCTGTACCTGCGCTGAAAACAGGTGCGCCGATTGTTGTTTCTGCGAAACCCGATGAACGGCAGCAGGCATATATGAAGGAGCTGGCGGCAAGGTCAGAGCGCATTCACAACGGCAATGTTGATCCGAGCGAGGACAACATGCTCAAAATCACGCATGAAGCAAGACTTTTAGGTCTGGACAGCAGGTGCATTTTCCTCGATGCAGAGCCGACACCGGACAGCAAGGTGATGATGCTGATTGACAACCTCGAACAGAATTATCTGAACACCATGGAGCAGAAGGGCGTGCAGATCATTTTCTGCGATATTGCGATCAATGCAGACTCTGAGCATTTTTCGGTATATCAGGCGATCAAGAACGAGCTGATTCGCCGCGGCATTCCCCGTGACGAAATCTGCTTTGCCGGCGATGCAAAAACGGACAAGGCTAGGGCGGATATGTTTGAGCAGCTTCGCAAGGGTGAAAAACGGTTTATTATCGCAAGTACGTCCAAGCTCGGCACCGGCGCAAATGTGCAGGACAGAATCTGCGCGATCCATCATTTGGACATACCCTGGAAGCCTGCCGACCTGACGCAGCAGGACGGTCGGGGCATCCGGCAGGGCAACATGTTCCCCGAAGTGGGCATCTATCACTACCTGACAGAAAACACCTTTGATGCATATATGATGGGCATTATTACGAACAAGGCGAAATTCATCAACCAGATCATGACAAGTAAAGATCCTGTGCGTGTGTCGGAGGATGTGGACGAAATGGTGCTGACCTACTCGCAGATGCAGGCGATCGCAAGCGGAAACCCGATGATCAAGGAGAAGATTCAGCTTGATAATGACATTGCGATGCTGAAAACGCTGGAATCCGAGCATCAGAAATCCGTATTCAAAATGCAGGAGCTTGCAGAGCGCAGACTGCCGCAGCAGATTGAAAACTATGCGGCACTTCTGGAAAAAGCAAGCGGCGACCTGCGGGCATTTCAGGAGCAGCATCCGGACAATGCGGAGTTTCAGATCGAAATTGACGGCAAGACCTATACCGACCGTGCGGAAGCCGGTGCTGAAATTGAAAAGGCGCTTATCAAATGCAGTACGACCGGGGAGAGCATCCGGCTTGGCAAGTATTTCGGATTTGATCTGACGATAGAGAAAAATCAGACAGGATTTTTTGATAGCGGCACAGTTTGCAGCATTTGTCTGCAAGGCAATCTGAAATATTACGCAGAACTGTCACTCAATAATATTATCGGAAATGTTCGACGTGTCGAAAACCTTGCGGGTATTCAGATCAACGCAAAAATCAAGCAGTTTTCCGGCGATCTGGACAAGGCAAAGCAAGACCTGGAGGACGCGCGTGCAGCAATGACAAAGCCCTTTGAACGGGCGCAGGAGCTTGCGGATATGCAGAAGCGGCTGGAATTTGTCAATGCACAGCTCAGCATGGACAGTCCCGACGAGCCGATGCCGGTATCTGAAACACCGGACAATGTTGCAGCAGAGAAGCTGCCTTCAACGGTCAAGGTCGGTATGGTGTCGGTTGCAGTTCCGGCAGCGGCATTTGCAGACAGACCGAAGCCGCAGATTCGGGCAGTTTCGCAGGAGGACAAGCAGAAACCGGTACCCCATAAAATAAAGCGGTAAATAATATGGTATGTGCTGTCTGACGGCAGCGCATACCGGAAAGGATGGGAAAGCTATGGCTTGGAAGAAACAGTTTACCCCGGAGGAGCAGGCAGCGTATCAGGCGAAAAAGCGCGCTGAGATTGAGGATATTTTCAAGCGGATTGACGCCGGTGTGCAGCAGGTGTTCACATCGGAAAAGTACCGCGACTACCTGAAATTCATGTCCAGATTCACGGACTACTCTGCACGGAACACGCTGCTGATCGCTATGCAGAAGCCGGATGCAACACTGGTCGCTGCATACGGCAAATGGAAACAGCTCGGTCGGCAGGTCAGCAAAGGCGAAAGCGGCATTGAAATCCTCGCGCCGGTCGCATACAAGACCGGCACGGTCGAGGAAATTGAGCGTCCGGTGGTCGATGAATTCGGCAACCGGCAGTATAACCCAGACGGCACGGAAAAGACCGAGATCATTCAGAATCCGGTTATGGATATTGCGTTCAAAAAAGCGTATGTGTTTGATGTTTCGCAGACAACCGGCAAGGAAATCCCTGTCCCGGTCAGCGATCTCAGCGGTGAACTGGACAGCGATAAAATGACAGCAATTCTCAAAGCCTTGCAGCGCGTGACCGGCATCGAGATTCAGTTTGCGGACATTCCCGGCGGCGCAAAAGGCTATTACAGCCCCGCTGATAACAAAATCGTCGTGCAGTCCGGCATGAGCGACGCGCAGACGCTGAAAACTGCATTTCACGAATGCGCACACAAGCTCTTGCATGATCCCGATCTGAAATCCGTCACGACAAAATCCGCCAGAAACGAGAAGGAGGTACAGGCGGAATCCACGGCATTCATCGTCGCGGAGCGTATGGGGCTCGACACCTCGGAGTATTCGTTCCCGTATATCGCGTCATGGTCGGACGGCAGACAGCTCGATCAGCTGACAAATGTACTGGATGAGATTCAGCAGGCGGCAAAACGCATGTCTGCCGCGATCGAATCCGAACTGCTGAAGCTGCAAAAGCGCGACCTCACGATTGACGAGATGCTGGATGACACCGATCTTGACAATATCCAGAAAGCAGAAATCCTGATTGACGACTGCCGCGAAAGGGGCGTCCGGTTCTGCGAGCAGGAAACAGATGAAATTCTGCAATTTGCCGGAGAACATGAGGATATTGCAGAAACCGTGCGCCTGATTTCCGATATGGAGATGACATTCGCGCAGATGCCCGTAACGGAAGAGCCGCAGGATATTTCACAGGCGGAATATGCGGCGGCAATGAATTTTGAGACTGTATTTCATAAAACGAAAGGAGCAAAAACAATGGAGATGCAGAGAGCAGCCAAACCGGAAAAGCCCGCAACCCTCGGCAATACGCCGTATCAGGTGCTGTGCCGCTCGCAGGTGCAGTATTTCAAGGGATTGAAGCCGCGCCATGCGGAAAACATCGCAAAGCAGCTTGATGCGGACGGCATCGCATTCAGCGGCGTGCGGAAAGATAACTCCGTCACGCTGACCGTCCGCAAGGTCGATGTGCCACAGTATGAGGCGGCGGTCGCAAAGGTCAAGGCAGGTTATTCACAGGCAAGAAAAGCCGCGCCGCAGCAGGCACAGCGGTATTTCGATACGCCGCGCAAGCCGCAGAAGCCGATTACCGAACAGCGTCCGGCAAGAGCACCAAAGGACGTCCCGATTGTGACAATTTCCTTTGTGGAGGCACGGCAGAATAACCGACTGGACGAGCTGTGGGACAGCATCAATGCTTCAAAAGCCTGCCGGGATTTCATCGACCAGAATCTCTATGATGCTTATGAAAAACGCGATCTGAAAGGCTTTGTGAAGCAGCTGGAGGAGCAGTTCGGCATGGAGCGCACGATGTATACGCTTGCCGCAACGGTTCAGCTGAAAAGCGAGGACGGACGTTTCACGCCGGAGGTCAAAAAGGAAGCTGCGCGCTTTTCCTTTGAAAGCGATCAGTTTCGTCTGAGATTTCTGACAGAACAGCACCCCGTCCGGCTGAATCATCTCTATGAGGTACTGATCGACCGCGCAAGGGAGCTTGCTCAGGCACAGGCGAAGCAGCCGGAATTGCCGAAACTCTCGGACTATCTTTCCGGACAGTTTCTGCTGTCAACAGAGCGTGTGTCCGTCCGTGATGATTACCGCGGCATCCCTGAGACGAAATACTTTCATTCCTCGGTCAATGAGTATTTCGCGGACGGCATCGGCTGGCTTAATGAGGATGCCTATGACCGCGAGCAGAAGCTCTCTGGTGAGTCACCCAATCAATTTTATAGCAAGGTTTCCAAGATCAACGCAGACTGCATTAATCCGGACGGCGCGGTCAGCAAGATCGACATGACGAGACAGGAGTATGAGCTGATGACCACGCATACCTACGCGCCGGAAAACCGTCAGGCACTTGCTATGGCGAAGGCAAAGCTTGCGGAGCTGAAAGAGGAAGCCGGAATCCGGCAGAAGCCGACGGAACAGTATGCCGTCCGACAGAGTGCAGATCACCGTTATTCTGTGGTGGCGATCAGCGCAGACGGGCTTGTCACGCCGGTCATTCCCGATCTGAAAACAGTTCCCGAAGCAAAGAAAGCATTGCTGGCGCTCTATGAACAGAGAAGCAAGACTGCGCGCTGTGAGCTGGTACATCCGCAGGTGCTGGATGAGAAATCCGCCGCGCTGTATACGGCGCAGGAGGAGCTGCCGCAGAAGGTCTACCGGATTCAGCTCAGCCGTGAAATGAATGCCCCCGACACGCATTATGTGCAGGAGTACATCAAGAACAGCGATGACAGCTATATGGTCGGAAAAGTTATGGCGCGCGGCGACTATTTTGCCTGCAATACGGAACTCGGCAGGCTGATTGCACAGGAGCCGGAAAAGAAACAGGATCGCTTTATGGAGGCAATCATGAGAGCCGCCGCAGTACCGCCTACGCCGGTGAAACCTGAAGCACAGGCAGAACGGGAAGCAGCTCCGACACCGCCCGCGCCCGCTGCGTATTTTACGATCTATCAGCTGAAAGGCGGCGATGAAACACGCGATCTGCGGTTTGAGCCCTATGACCGCCTCATGCAACAGGGGCAAAAGCCGGATATGGCAAACTACGGTCTGGTCTATGAGGGCAGCATGGCGGATGTGACAGACAACCCCGACCTGCGGATTCAGCTCGAAGCGATCTTCCGCAAATTCAATCTGGAACGCCCGGATGATTTCACCGGACACAGCCTGTCGGTCAGCGATGTGGTGGTTGTGAGAGATCAGGCGTTTTATGTGGATTCCTTCGGCTTCAAGCCGCTGCCGGACTTTCTGACGCCGGCAATCACCGCGCCGGAGCAGACCGAGGAGCGTTTTCTGGATGCCCTGCCCGGACGTTTGCAGGCAATCGCTGAGCACAAAGTTAGCCCTGCGGAGGACAATCTGGTGAGAATTGCCGCAGAAGCAGAAAAGCTGTGTATTGACCCTTCCATTATGCGGAAAGCGGCGGAAATGGTTGACGATCCGCGCGCCGAGCAGATGGCAGAGACCTATGCAAAACGCTTTGGCAATGACAATCCGTCTGAACAGCAGCAGAAGCCCAAGCCCAAGAAGCCGAAGCTGTGAGGAGGTGCGAACATGAGTATTCTAACCAATGAGGAACAGATGCTGCTTTGGTCGCTGGATTGCAGGAATCAGGCTGAGGCGCTGACTGTTCTGACACGAATTGCCTCGGATTTGCAGGCGGAAGCGATCCTGCACGGCAGCATTCAGGCACTGATTGCTAAACTGGAGCGTGAGCATCTGAATTACCGGGCGGAAACTGCGGATATGCCGGATGAACTGAGCGAATGACAACAAAAGGCATATCGCTGCGACAGAGCGATATGCCTTTCTCAAGATGAACATTCATCAAGAAGTGCGTATTTATTTCTGTTGTTTTCGATTATTATTTCTCAATTTCCCCTTGACTTCAGTCAAAATGTAGCGATTATTCGTTGGATAGTGAAAATCTGCTTTCATTATTGAAGGCTTTTTGAAAAGTATTGATGCTTATTTGATATGTATTCTGATACGTTGTTCTATAGGTGAAATCGTTTGCGTCAGCCATATTTCTTCTTGCTCAAAATGTTCCCATCTATCTGCTGTTAAAAGATTGGGATGTAAGCCGAAAACAAGTTTGATGGTTGCTTTTCTATTGAGCGGAACCTGAAAAGAGGCGGTTTCGGATAAACTGCTGCCGGCAAATTCTTGGTTTGCATCTATTGTTTCCCGGATACTGCAATAACCCCACCAGTCAAGTCCGCGAAGTATCAGCATATCCAATCCGATGCCTTCAGATGGATTGTTTTCATTGCTGATCTCTGATTCAAGAATCAGATAATAAGGATACTGGACAATTAGATCATCTAGGGAAACATTGTATTTGGCTGCAAAAGCTTTCTGTTCCAATAGTTGTGCGGACTGTACTTTAAGGGAATAACCATTCAGATCCCGCACTGTATAATAGGTTATGTTTGAGCCGTATGGCACGGTATCGCCGGTTTCATACCAGACAACAGGGTTTTCTGAATATGTCAGTAGATGTCCCTGATTTACATGATGATATCGGATGAACCATAAAACCAAAAGAATCCCGACTGATGCAGCAATCAAGCGCCTCATAAAGATTCCTCCTTCACGATTCTTCCGAGTTCCATTTGATAAATCAAGCTGCACAAATCTTCCAGAACATTTCTGTCATGGCAAGCAATTATTACTAAAGCACCGCGATCCCGTTCTTCGCGTACAATCCTTCGGACACATTCCACCCCATTTGTATCGAGTGCATTTGTTGGTTCGTCAAGTATCAGCAGCGATGGATGCTCCATAATAGCAGCTGCAATTCCCAGACGCTGCTTCATGCCAAGAGAATACTTGCGATACTTTTTCTTACCGGCATTTTCCAATCCAACACGCTGCAATGCCTTGAGTATTTCGGGATCTGCTATCTTTCTGCGAATCGAAGCAAGAAGCCGGAGATTGTCAAAACCTGACCAACCGCTCAGAAAGGACGGATTTTCAATCAAAACGCCTGTATCGGGCGAAAAATCCAAATCCTTCCCAAGTGTTTTGCCATCGAAGGATACGGTTCCTGCTGTTGCCCGTATCAATCCCGTGATGTAGTGTCGAGATTGCTGAGTACGGAAAAGTGCGTACACAGTTTTTTGAGCTTTACCCGTCTGGGCATATTCCCACCGTGGAAAAGCTGGAAAAGAGTATCACGGCGCTCCGTAAGAAGCTGTCGGCAATGAACACAGAGTATAATCAGGCAGACAAGAAAGCCCGTGAGCTTGCCGATGCCCAGCGGACGATCGAGGATTATCTGCGACAGGAGCAAAGCCGAGATCAGCAGAAGAAAAGAAAGCGGAATGACCTTGAATGATGCTAGGCTCTCTGGAGAACGGAGAAGCCCCTCAGAGCTACGCAGGACGGTTATGGGAAACTTGATACACCGAAACAGCAAACGCTCTCTGAGCGTTCAGAGAGCGTATAATGATATACATTTTTTTACGGAAATAGAATTATACTTATTATGTGGTTTTATCAACCAAATGAGTCAATTATGAACGCAATAATTGATGAACAAAGGAAAACTGCCGTCATTATCCATAAAAGCACCACTATGCTATGATTATTACGTTTATTAAGTTTGCTTTCAGCTCTATGAGAATAGTTATATATACTAAGCACAATAGAGAAAAGTAAAACAATTATAAACAGCAGGAATGTTGCATTTGCGATAATATTCATCTTTTTGATTACCTCCGTATGCACACTATCAAAGTATATCATTCGAGAACAAGTACAACCAAGCTTATATATTTTACATCACATAAAATCATAGAGGCAATATCAAACAATATCAAGTTTAATGACATGATGTAGTATCTATAAAATTTAATGTGATATTGCCTCTTCATTGGACTGATATTCCGATCATGTGATTAGTAAAAATCATCTTCAGCACGCAGGAGATCAGCGCTAGCAACACAACCACCGCATTGCCGAAAATCCGAAAATATTTTTTTTGCGCCTCGGTCAATGGTTTATTTTCATTTTCAACAGGCGCATAGATGTAGGTAATAATAACCGATAATGTAAGTAAACAGTAATGACACGCTGTCACTTTGTCAGGCGGAATATATCTGAAAGCAAATAGGACGGAGAATGTTGTAACCGCATAAATGCCATTACATTTAAGATATGTTTTAGCATGATATCCGCCACAGATAGAACGAAGCAGTGCGAATATGGTGAAATAGAGTATCGATGCAAAAAGGCATCTCATGATCAAACCAAATCCAACTGC
>CAMOOV010000061.1 GCA_946621745.1 uncultured Ruminococcus sp. | reverse complement strand
TATCCCTCTGGCAGGGGTGTGGGGGCAGCGCCCCCACATAGCTTCGTTAGAAGCATCGCTAGATCCCGGCTTTATAGATAATTCGTTGCCAAAGTAATTTTTTTGAGAGGCAGGCAAAAGCATGAATTTTATGAAACGGACGGCGGCGCTTGCAGCCGCGGCCATGATGGCGCTCTGCGCGGGCTGCGGCAAGTCGAAGCTGCCGGAAACCAGCATTCCGGAGTATTCGATCCCGGAAAATATTCTCGGAGAGGCGAGTGATCTCGTGCCGGCTGTCAAGATCGACAAATATCAGGTGCCGGAGAATGAGGGCATGACATTTGTCAAGAATATGAAGCTCGGCTGGAATCTCGGCAATACCTTCGACGCATCGAATGTCAACAATATCAGCGCGGAAAATGAGCTGGATTATGAGCAGGCATGGTGCGGCAAGACCACGACAATCGAAATGCTCGCTGCGGTCAGGGGCGCTGGCTTCCAGACGATCCGCATTCCGGTCTCGTGGCACAATCATGTGGACGAGAATTTCAAGATCTCCGAGAAATGGATGACGCGCGTCAAGGAGGTCGTGGACTGGGCAAAGGACATGGGCTTCTATGTCATCCTCAATACGCATCACGACAATGAGGAAGATTATTACTATCCGGATTCCGAGCATCTGGAAAGCTCGAAGAAGTATCTGACAACGGTCTGGACGCAGATCGCGGAGACATTTAAGGATTATGACGATCATCTGCTGATCGAGTCGCTGAATGAGCCGCGTCTCGTCGGCACAGACTATGAGTGGTGGATCGACCCGAAGAATGAGCAGTGCAAGGATGCGGTCAGCTGCATCAATACGCTGAATCAGCTCTTTGTCGATACGGTGCGCGGCACGGGCGGCGGCAATGAGACCCGCTGGCTTATGGTGCCGGGTTATGCCGCATCGCCGGACGGCGCAGTCAATGACGGCTTTGCCATGCCGAACGATCCGGCAGGACATATGATCCTTTCTGTTCACGCATACAGACCGTATAATTTCGCGCTCAACAAGACCGGTACGGGCGACTGGTCGCTCGACAATCCGAGCGATACCGGCGATATCACGAACTTCATGGATCAGCTTTACGGCAAGTTCATTCTCAAGGGCGTGCCGGTGCTGATCGGCGAATTCGGCGCGATGAACAAGGACAATCTGGAGGAGCGCGTTGCGTTCTCTGCGTATTATACGGCGGCTGCGCGGGCGCGCGGTATGTCCTGCGTCTGGTGGGACAACAATGCATTCGCCGGCAGCGGCGAGAACTTCGGACTGCTGTTCCGCGGCACTGCGAAATTCAACTATCCGGAGATCGTGCAGGCACTCGTCAAGGGAAGCGAATATCAGTAAACCAAAGGGGGCAATCCGTATGAAAGCGCTGTTTTGCACTGTACTGCTGGGACTGGGGATACTCGGTCTTTGCAGCTGCGCGGAGCAGAGTGAGCCGGAGAATAGTGCCGCAACGACAACGGTGTTGACGACGGCGGGTACCAAAGCAACGACGGCGGTGACGACGACCGTGACTACAACAGCACCGCTGCCGAAGCAGCGTATCGAAAAGGATATGCGATTCAGAGCGGATACAGATTCTGTCCGCCCGTGGGGCTGCACCGTTGTGCTGGAAAACAGCAGCGATGAGAAGCGGGAGTATACCCGCAAATGCCGGATCCTTGATGCAGAGACCGGCCGTGAGTGTCAGATCCGCGAGGGCTATGCGGATGAGACCGCAAAGCGTTTCGGCATTCAGCCGGAGGAGACCGCAGAGCTGAATCTGAACTGGGGTGAGCATTACGGTGATCTGGAGAGCGGGAAATATCTGCTCCAGCTGATTCTGGAGGAATCGGAGGACGAGGAGCCGCTGGTCTGTCAGACGGAGATCGAAGTGACGGCGGAGGGCTATGTGCCTGTGCTGTCGATCGCGCCGGAGGATGTGAAGAATACCGGTGTGACGCTGACGATCAACAATCAGACGGATGTCGGCCGGAGCTATGTATATGTGTACCGGCTGTATGATGAGACCGACGGACAGCACAGGGAGCTGCTGCGGATGTTCGATCAGGCGGCGCAGCTCAATGCGAACAATTATGCGGCGCCGGGCGAAATACTGGAGCTGACCTTCAAATGGGGTGAAACCTACGGCGCCCTGCCGGACGGACATTACCGGCTGGAGATTGAGATGCTGGCGGACGGCGAGGAGATCGGCAAGACCTACCATGCGGATTTCGATATCGGATAACAAAATAAGGGAGAGACGCGCAGTCTCTCCCTTGTTTCGTATTGCCTGTATGGACCGGATATCTGTGCAGATTTGCGGAAAAATGAAAAGTCCCCCGAAAAATCGGAGGACTTTCAAGCTGTTTACTGGATTTGAACCAGCGACCTCATCCTTACCAAGGATGTGCTCTACCAACTGAGCTAAAACAGCATCTTTTCACGGTCGGTTTCGTGACCGCCTTATCATTATACTATATTGCAGCAGAAAAGTCAAGCGAAAATTGAAATTTGCTCAAAATCGTCGATTTGCATAAAAATGATATCCAACATATCAAATCTATGTATACGCGGTAGAAAAAATCGGCTTACGCGGTTCATTGGTTGCAATTCCCGTCAAAATATGGTAATATATATGATAAGGGAAATAGGTGCGTGGAAACTATTTGGCTTTTCAGCCAAGAAAAAGACCTATGTGATTTTTTGAGGGAGGATTTTTATGCGTTTCGGACTGAAGCATTTTCTGACTGCCGGCATTGCCTGTGTGCTCAGCGCGGTGATGTTTGCCGCACCTGCTGCGGCTGTTGCTGCCGAGGCTGAGCTTTCCGACCGTAACGGTGACGGTGTCATCAATGTATTTGATTTCGTGCTGTCAAAGCGTGCCGTGCTGACAGAGAGCGCGCCGCTGGATCTGCAATTCGTCAACGGGGCATCGTATCCCGGCGGACTTGCTGTGATCGGTGTCGCGGCAGCCAATAACCCCGGCTTTTCCAATGTGCAGCTCACATTTTCTTATGATGAAGCGCTTTCGCTCGAAACGCTGACCGATGAAGAGGATTTCATCGCGATGGCCAATTCGGATTTCCCGAAGCTCAGGCTGACAACAATCAATATGCCGCAGTATCATCAGATCTCCTGCCTGTCGGCCAAAAATACGAAGGCTGAGGGAGACGGTGTACTGTTTGAGCTGGCGTTCCGCGTGCCGGAGGATGCCGTTCCCGGAACGGTGTATCAGATTGCATTCGAGGATGCCGTGATATATGACGGCTCTGCGCAGCTTCCGCTGATGATCGAGCGCGGTACGCTGACCGTGACTGAAAAGCCGGATATGCCGGATCCTGTGCCGGAAGTGACAACGACTGCGCTGACGGAGCCTGAGCCCGTTGATGAAACGACGACCGAAGCGGTTGCTGCGACCGATCCGGAGACTGCGGCGGAACAGACCTCGGCGGAGATCACAACGGTTACAACCGTCACGACCGCCGAGACCACGGAGCCGCCGATTGCGACAACGCATTTTACACAGGGCAGCTATCTTGACGGCATTGATATCTCCGTCTGGCAGGGCGATGTGAATTTTGCTGCCGTCAGAGAGCAGGGCTTCGCGAAGTTTGTGATTCTGCGCGCCGGATTCGGCCGCTTTGTGACACAGGAGGACATCCGCTTCAGCTCCTATTACAGCGGATGCAGGGCCAACGGCCTGCCTGTCGGTGCTTACTGGTATTCCTATGCGGATACGCCGGAGGCTGCCCGCATCGAAGCAAATACCTGTGCGCAGGTGCTCGGAAACCGCAAGTTCGAGTACCCGATCGCATTTGATATCGAGGAGCCGTCCGTGCTGGCAAAGCCGGCGGAGGAGCTCGGCGCGATCATTGATGCATTCTGCTCCGAGCTGGAAAAGAAGGGCTATTATACCGTGCTCTACTGTTCCTCCTTCTATCTGAACAACTGCATTCCGCGCTGGGTGTGGGAGCGCTATGATGTCTGGTGCGCACACTACAATGTCTCGCGTCCGACCTTTGTCGGTCAGTACGGCATCTGGCAGTACGGACTCGGCAAATGCAACGGCATCAACGGCGATGTCGATGTCGATTACTGCTACCGTGATTATCCGACCGTCATCCGTGAGAAGCATCTCAACGGCTATTGATCCGATCTGAACAGACCGCAGCATCCGGCAAACGGGTGCTGCGGCTTTTGCATACAGACAGCACATACAAATTTCTGTTATAAGCGCAGGCGGTTTTTCTGCGGCGTGAGCATTGACAATGTGCGCCGGACTGTGCTATAATATAAGATAATCGGCAGAACTGCATATCGCTGAAGACTGCCGGCAGAGAGGTTACCGAAATGAAAGAGAAACAAATAAATAAAAAAGGATATCTGATCCTGCATACAATTCTATGTGTGCTGGGCGCGCTGATCCTGTTCGGATGTATGAGCATGACATTCCTGCTCCGGCATTATACAAAATCGACCGCGCTGACAGACAGCCTCCGTGCGGCACGGCTCTCCGATGCTGATGTGCCGCTGAGCAGCAAGACGCTCTCGGAGTACATCCGCACGAATTTTGTTGACGATGAAAATGTGCTGCCGGAGGATGTTGCACAGGCTGTTGACAGCATGAAGCTGCCGGAATTTTTCGCCGGCAAGCTGGAGCAGCATTTTGATCTGCTGCGCGGAAAATCCGATACGCCGATGCAGATTGAGAGCTCGGAGATCACTGCTCTGCTCGACAATGCATCAGAGCAGCTCCGCGAAAGCTGTATGCTGATTATCAGCGACAACGATAAGCAGATGATCGAAACGGAGACAAAGCCGGTTCTCGGCTTCATCAACGGACTGAACCGTTTCTTCGGAAGCTCCAAGGCCGGCCGGGCGCTCCTGCGCTTCGGCGTCAGCATCTGGGGCTATATTGTCGAGAGCATTCTGCTGCTGGCGCTGCTTTGGCGCTGGATCATCGTGCGCCGCAATGCCGGAAAGGATGCAGAGGGTGCGATCAAGGGACTGGGCATCGTGAAGATGGTTCCGTCACTGATTCTGCTTGTGCTGACTGCAATCGGCGGCATCGGTGCGATGCTGCGTGATGATACGGTCGTCGGACTTTCCGATGTGACGAAGATCATCCGCATCCCGCTTTGGTATATCGCGATCACCGGCGCGGCCTTTGCGTTCTTCCTGATCGAGCTGGCGGCATTTCTGCGGCACAGACGGAATAACCCGAAGCCTGCCCGCACTGCTGCAAAGGCGAAGAAGACTGCTGCACCGGCGGCACCCGCTGTCCCGAAGGTCAGCTGTGTGAGCTGCGGCAAGGAGCTGGATGCGGGCATGAAATTCTGCAAATACTGCGGTGCGAAGCAGGGGCCGGATATGAAGCCCTGCATCAGCTGCGGCGCGGAGATCGAAGCGAAAACGAAGTTCTGCAAATTCTGCGGCGCGAAGCAGGAGATCCCCGCAGCACCGGAGATCCGTGCGGATGAGATCGCGGAGACGGTGACAGAGACGATCAAGTCCGATGCAGCAGAAACAGATGCACCGGCTGCGGAACAGGACAAATAAATATACCGGAAACAGGAGAAAGATATGGCAAAGCAGTCTAATCAACAGCAGCAGAAGAAGCCGCGCTATGGCTTGATCGTCTGGCCGGCGGTCATCATTGCGGCGTTTGCAGCGCTCTATTTCGGCGGCAAAAAGCTGATCGAGAGCCGTCGGAACAATTCCGCAGATTCCGAGCCTGAATACAGCTCGGCACTCTTGCAGACGCAGGCAGAAACCACGACCGTCACGACAACGACGACCTCGAAATATCCGACAGCTCCGGAGCTTTCGACCGAGACCGTCACGGTTGACGATCCGGCAAAGGTGCTGGCGCGGAATTTCCTGCTGGTGGAATGCGACGGCAAGAGCAGCAGGGTGCTGCTGGAGCACGGCTCCGATCAGGAAATCTATCCCGCCTCGATGACCAAGATGATGACGCTCATCACGCTGCGCGAGCTGCTGACCGATGAAGCACTCGACGGCACGGTCATCATGGATGCGGGCGTGATCGCGGAGCAGGAGGCGAAGATGGCCTATGTCGCCGGATTCGAGGCCGGCGAGGTCTGCACGATCAAGGATCTGGTCTATGCGATGATGCTGCCCTCCGGCGCGGATGCGGCTGTCATGCTTGCGAAATATGCTGCGGGCAGCGAAGCGGCATTTGTGGAATGCATGAATCAGCTCGCCGCTGAAATGGGTTTGGAGCATTCGGTGTTCCGCAATGTCACCGGCCTGCACGATGACGGTCATGTTTCCAGCGTGACCGATATGGCGCGCATCTTGCAGTACGCGATCAGCGATCCGTTCTGCCGTGAGGCGATGTCCACGCTCGAATATACGACATCCGTCACAGAAGAACATCCCGAGGGCATTCACCTCGTCTCGACGACGCTTTCCCGCATGGTCGGCGACGAGCTGGAGACCATTCCGAATCCGCTCCATGTCCGCGGCGGCAAGACCGGCTTCACGAATCCCGCCGGACAGTGCCTTGCGACATGGGCAGAGGATGCGTCCGGCAAGACCTATATCTGTGTGGTCGCCGGCAGTACGACCTTCGAGCCGCTGGATGCGGTCGCAGATACCCTGACGCTTTACAAGATGACCTGTCTGCCGCCGGAAAGCGTGCAGCGCGTCACACTCGATGCGGCGGATCTGCCGCTCTACGAGCATATCACCTGAGAGGAGGGTGCGGCTTGCGCACGATCGTCAAAACTGCGAAATCAGCAGGCTTCTGCTTCGGCGTAGACCGCGCTGTCAAGCTCGTCTATGAGGCACTCGCCGAAGGCAGACAGACTGCGACACTCGGCCCGATCGTCCATAATGATGCGGTCGTCGGCGATCTGCGCGAAAAGGGCGCCAGGATCGTCAATGCGCCGGAGGAGCTGGAGCCGGGCGAAACGCTCATCATCCGCGCACACGGTGTGCCGCAGGCGGTCTATGCGCAGCTGAAACAGCAGGGCAATCCCGTCATCGACGCGACCTGCCCGTTTGTTGCGCGCATTCACAAGATCGTCGCCGAGCAGACTGCCGAAGGAAGGCATATTTTTATCGCAGGTGACCCGCAGCACCCTGAAGTACAGGGCATTGTGGGACATTGCAAGGGGAATTGCACAGTTTTCAGAGACAAAACGGAATTATTATGTTTAATTGACAGAACATTGCCTGAAAAGCTTGCAATCGTCGCCCAAACAACATATAATAAATTATTATGGGGGGAGTGTATTGCACTTCTACCGTCTGATCACCCTGATCTGAGGATATTTGAAACCATTTGCAGCGCGACTGCGGCGCGGCAATCGGATGCGGATGCGCTCTCACGGGAATCCGATCTGATGCTCGTTGTCGGCGGGAGACACAGCTCCAACACCGTCAAGCTCTATGATGTCTGTCAGCGGAATTGTCCGGTCTGGCTCATAGAATCGGCGGAAGAGCTGGAGGCGTATGCAGATGAGATCCGGCAGACTGCGGCAAAGGCCGCGGAGAAAGCCGGCGCGGATCATATTCTCCGGATCGGCATCACGGCAGGCGCCAGTACACCAGCCCACATTATTAAGGAGGTTCAAACCAATATGTCTGGAATTTTTGACACCGATACCACTATCCCGGAAAGCGAGGACTTCGCTGCCGCATTCGAGGAGGAGCTGGATAAGACCTTCACGAAAAAAATCAGAAAGGGTGACCGGGTTGTCGGCATCGTCGCTTCCATCAGCGGAAACAACGAAGTCATGGTCGATGTAGGTGCCAAGCAGACCGGCTATATTACCCTCTCCGAACTGACCAGTGATACCTCGAAGAAGCCCTCTGACCTTGTAAAAGTCGGCGATGAGCTCGAGCTCGTTGTCATCCAGGTGAATGACGCAGAAGGTACTGTTCAGCTCTCGAAGCGCAGAGTTGATGAAATGATCGGCTTCGAGAATATCCTCAAAGCCCATGAATCGGGCGAGGTGCTTGAGGGTACCGTCCTCAGCGTTGTCAAGGGCGGTCTGGTCGCTGACAGCAACGGCGTTCATGTCTTTATTCCTGCATCTCAGTCCGGTCTGGGCAGAGGCGCAGATCTCAATGTCCTGCTCAAGCAGCCGGTCAAGTTCGTCATCATCGACGTCAACGAGCAGCGCCGCAGAGCAGTCGGCTCCATCCGTCAGGTACAGAAGGCCGAGCGCGATGCAGCCAAGGCAAAATTCTGGGAGACCGCCAAGGTCGGCGATGTCTACACCGGCGAGGTCAAGTCTCTGACCAGCTACGGCGCATTCGTGGATCTGGGCGGCATCGACGGCATGGTTCATGTTTCCGAGCTGTCCTGGTCCCGCATTCACCAGCCGAGCGATGTTGTCGCGGTCGGCGATACGCTTGAGGTCTACATCAAGGCACTCAATCCGGAGACCGGCAGAATTTCTCTCGGTCACAGACGCCCTGAGGACAATCCGTGGGTGAAGTTCACCAACGAGTATGCTGTCGGCGATGTTGTGGATGCAACGATCGTTTCGGTCACATCCTTCGGTGCATTTGCCCGCATTACGGACGGCATCGACGGTCTGATCCATATTTCGCAGCTCTCCAATGAGCGCGTGACCAATGTCAAGGATGTCGTCAATGTCGGCGATACCGTGACAGTCAAGATCACCGCGATCGACACCGAGAAGAAGCGCATCAGCCTTTCCATGCGTGCAGTATCCGAGGATGCGGACGAGGAAATCGCAGATGAGGCAGACGAGGTCGTGTATTCCGACGAGGCTCCGGCAGCGGAGACTGCGGAGACACCGGCTGAGTAATCCGCGTATATCGCAGAAAACGAACGGTCTGAGCGCGGCTCAGATTGGAAAAGGAGGACGGAGGAGATTCGTCCTCCTTTTTATTTTTGACCGAAATCCGGTTTTCCTGACGGTTTTTCAGCCTTGACAGAAACCGCCGGGTATGATATGATTATAGCATACGAAATGAAACGAAAGGGGGCTGCACCGTGAAAAACGGTTCAAAGATCCTGATGGTCGCGCTCGCGGCCGGTGAGGTCGTACTCGCCGTCGCGCTTTACAATATCCTCGCGAAAACGGATCTGACCTTTGCAAAATATCTGGTGCTTGCCGGCGTTATCGCGCTTTCGCTCGGCATCGACTGGCTGATCCTGCGCAGCAGCAGCGCGTCAGTCGTGAGCGATGCAAAGCGGCTGAAGGATGCCGATGACTATATCCGCGCCTTTCAGGCGTGGCTGGAGGAGGATACACCCTTTACGGCACAGATCAATCTGGCGATCAAGCAGCTCGAATCGCTCAAGCGGAAGCAGAAGGCGCTGCGGACTGTGCTGGACGACTCCAAGGAGAGCCCGTTCCTCTCGACCGCCAATGATGTGGATGCATATATTTTTGCAAACTGCAAGCGCATTCTGAACCGTGTCATGATCTATGACAAGGGCGAGCCGCATAAGCTGAATATGCATACCGCATATTTGCAGGAGGTGCTTGGACAGAATGCCCATGTACTTTCCGATTTTGAAAACCTCATTCTTGAGGTATCTCAGATCGGCGACGATGCGAACGCCGCAACGCCCTGCCTGAATGAGCTGACGAATGCGCTCCGGAGCGTGCGCACGAATCTGCCGGAGGGTATGGAGAATGAGACGCATCAGAACGAACCGCCGACACAGATGATGATGCAATAGCCTTGCATGGCGCTGCCCGTTGAAAGGAGGGGTTGTCATGCTGAAAAATGTCTGCCCTGCCTGCGGCATCCCGCTGCGGAGAAGCAGCGCGATGAGCGCCGTCTGCCCGCACTGCCTGCGCAGCTTCCGGATGAATGACCGCACGGTCGGATACCGTGCCCCCGAACCCGTTCCGGACAGCCTGCCGAAGAATCCCTCGAAGGCCGGCAATTATGCCGCCAGAATCATCCTCTGGATCGGCCTGATCATTGTCGGCCTGATCCTCGGACTTTTCCCGCTGGCGATCGTCGGCTTTGTTGCGGTGATGATCAACGCCTCGCACATTGACCGGGAAAACGCGAAGTATGCCGGAAAAAAGGATGTCAGCTATGTCGCCTGCGGTGATAAGCTGGTCACGCATTATGACTATTATGCACAGCTTCAGATGCTGAATTTGGAATCCATGCCGCTCGGACGCTTCGGCATCGAGGCGGCGGAGCAGATCAGGCGTCTGGACAGCAAAATGGACGCGCTCCGCGCACTGCTGCCGGCAGATCATCCGTTCTTCCGGAATGCAGCTGATGCGGAAAAATATATCCTCGAAAACTGCAAGCAGATCCTCTACCGCCTGACATACTGCGATCAGAAGGACCGCGCACTCTGCCGCGTTCATGCGAAATATCTGGAGGCGCGGCTTGCGGAGAATGAAAAGGTGCTGCGCGATTTTGAGAATCTCATCATTGAGGTCACGCAGATGAATGACGATCTTCCGCAGCAGCAGCCCTGTCTGGATGTGATCGCAGATACGCTGCATCAGATCCGCACGGGCGAGGAAACTGCCGATGTGCATCAGCAGCAGATGCGGATGCAGTAAGGAGAACCCAATGAAACTGAAAACAAAAATATGCGCAGTGCTTGCCGCGGCAGCGCTTGCGGCAGTCTGCACCGGCTGCGGGGAAAGCAGCTTTCCGGAGATTCCCGATCATGTTCCGCCGGCGACTGCGGCAGAGAGCAGCGAAGCGCCGGCTGATATTGAGCCGGAACAGACAGCGCCGCCTGCACAGGCAGAGCAGCCTGCCGCTGATGCTGCGCCCGACGGCGATGCACCGCCTGCCGACAATGCCCCGGAGCCTGCGGCGGAGGAGCCGGATGCCGTATTCTGCGGCAAATGGGAGGTCTATTCCGTCGATGACCAGACACTCTGCATGGGGCAGTACGGCAGCGAGGACTATGCGCGGCTCTGGCAGATGGAGCTTCTCGCGGACGGTACAGCGCTTTATTATGACCGCATGGACGGCAGAACCGTGGAGGGGCAGTGGGCACATCCGGTATCGGATTATGTGCAGCTGCTTTTCGGCGCAGACCAGCAGCCGTTTCTGTTTCCGATCAGCTTCAATGAGGGCGACTGGAACTGCACCCGCGAGGGCTGGCTGACCGGCGTCTCCGAATCCGGAATGCAGGTCGCCCTGCGGAAAACAGACAGCTTTCAGGAGCGCGCCTATCCGCAGTCGGCGTGTCTTGCCGGTCAGTGGTCGGGCAGCGCGAACGGCACGGAGTACGGCTGGGATATCTCAACAGTCGAGCAGAGCGTCAATATGACAATTACCGTCAACGGCGAAAGCATGGCATATCCCTATTTCGGCGAGGTGCAGCCGGACGGCAGCATCAGACTGATTGTGGAATTCGGAGACGGAACGCCGCAGCCCTTTGAGCAGTCGGTCATTGTTTCGTCAGACGGACGCACAGCGCAGTGGACGACCGAAAACGGCACCGTTACCATGACAAAGACAGCCGCGGCTGTCTGATATACAGCAATCATCCCCAAACACAGAACTCAATATCGACCGCGAAAGGAGCAAAGAAAATGGCATCATCGAAATCCAAAAACACAGTATTTCTCGCAGTGCTGGCTGTTCTGATGATCGGCGGCATCGGCGGCGGCATCCTCATCAGCCGCAATCTCGGCAAGACCGATCAGGAGGTCTCCCGTGAGACCGCGATTGCACAGCTCGACAAAAAGCTCAAAAAGATCTCAGTCAGTGAGACACAGCCGCGCAAGGCGACCGTCGAGATCGCCGGCAGCAATCTCGCGGAGGAGCTGCCGGATATCGGCAAGTATCCGCTGACCGTCACCGGCAAGGGTGATATCAATATTGAGATCGTTTCCTCGACCGAAAAGGCGACCGGCGGCACGGACGGCTGGCTGATTGATGTCGCAGAGGATTTCAACAGTACGCATTACATGATCGACGGACAGTGGGCAACGGTTTCGATCCGTCCGATCGCTTCCGGCGCGGCGATTGACTACATCATTTCCGGCAAATATGTGCCGGAGGGCTTCACGCCGTCCAATGAACTCTGGGGTGATATGATCGCAGCGGAGAATGTGAAGATCGAAAAGATCGCTGACCGTCTCGCGGGCAATACCGCCGGCATCCTCATCAATAAGGACACCTATCAGAAGCTCAGCGATTCCTACGGCACGGTCGATATCAGCGCAATCGTTAATGCGACCGTCAAGAGCGAGATCACGATGGGCTACACGAATCCGTATGCCTCCTCGACCGGTCTGAATTTCCTTGTCAGTGCGCTGGAGGAATTCGATTCCTCGGATATCCTCAGTCAGAATGCGACCGAGAAATTCCGCTCGTTCCAGCAGAATGTCCCGTTCGTTGCATACAGCACGCTGCAAATGCGAGAGGCCGCAAAGAACGGCGTGCTCGATGCATTCCTCATGGAATATCAGGGCTATTACAATGCGACCGAGCTGCGCGATTATGAATTCATCCCGTTCGGCGTGCGGCATGACAGCCCGATGTATGCGGTCGGTGACCTGAGTGCCGAGCAGAATGAGACGCTGAAGGTATTCACCGAATACTGCATGAATGAGAAATCGCAGAATTCCGCAAAGAAGTACGGCTTCAATGCACTGGACGATTACAAGTCCGCAAAGTGGAATCTGACCGGCAAGACGCTCGAAAGCGCACAGAAGCTCTGGAAAACCGAGAAGGACTCCGGCAGCCCGGTCATGGCCGTGTTCGTGGCGGATGTCTCCGGCAGCATGGGCGGCGCACCGCTCCAGAATCTGCAATCCTCGCTCATCAATGCATCGCAGTATATCAACGAGACGAACTATGTCGGTCTGGTCAGCTACAGCACCGGCGTGACGGTCAATCTCCCGATCGCGAAATTTGACCTCAACCAGCGCAGCTACTTCACCGGCGCGGTCGAGGATCTTTCGCCGGGCGGCAATACCGCGACCTATGATGCGGTGCTGGTCGGACTGGATCTGCTCCGCAAGGCACAGGAGCAGGCCGAGGCGGAGACCGGCCAGAAGGTCAAGCCGCTGCTCTTTGTCCTCAGTGACGGCGAAACGAATGTCGGCAATACGCTCAAGGATATCCGAACAATCGTCACCGGCATGGAGGTTCCGTGCTATACGATCGGCTATAACGCAAATCTCAGCGCGCTGCAGGAGCTTTCGGCGATCAACGAAGCCGCGAGCATCAATGCGGATAACGATGATGTTATCTATAGCCTGAAGAGCCTGTTCAACGCGCAGATGTAAGCAAACCCAAAGCAGGCGCATCCGTCCCCGCGGCGGATGCGCCTTTGCTCAGTCAGGGGATAGGGGTGTTTTCAGCGAACTATGTGGGGGCGCTGCCCCCACACCCCTG
>CAMOOV010000060.1 GCA_946621745.1 uncultured Ruminococcus sp. | reverse complement strand
GTTGCAGTTCTGAAATATGCGGCGGCGGCGGCTGTCGTTCTGGTTCTGCTGTGGTGGAGCGTCCGGAAAGCAATTTCCATTATCAAGCGTGCATTTATGCGCGGCAAACTCCGTCTGTGATAGTTTCCGCTCTCCGGTTGGCCTCCGGTCGCGGTGCTATATCAAACCTAGTGTAAATGGGTAGGCTGTAAAGCCTGCCCATTTCGCTTTATAAGGGGGTGATTTTTTCCATGAGCAAAGATGAATTTCAGTATTTCAAGGGTTCTAAAAATCCGGTCGGTGTTTTTCAGTCTCTTCATTTTGATTCTCAATTTTATCAAGCGAATCCGGATTTCTTTCATCCTGACGGAATTTGGGTATTCTGCGGCGCTCAGGGTTAGCTAGGTAGTGGCAAAACTTTGTCGGCTGTGAAGTGCGTTAAGAAGCTGCTGGCGGCTTATCCTAAATCTGTTCTTTGTTCCAATCTGCGTATCAATGGTATTGATGATTCGCGGGTTATTCCGTTTACTGACTATGAGCAATTAAAGGAATTGTCTAATGATGAGAAGGGTATAATTTTTCTTATTGATGAGATTCATGTGTTATGGAATAGTCTCGAAAGTAAAAATATACCTATTTCTGAGATGGCTGTATTTGCTCAAATGCGTAAAGCTCGCCGTGTTATTATTGGTTCTTCGCAGGTCTACGGCCGTATTGCAAAACCTATCAGAGAACAGCTGAAGTATGTTATCAAGTGTCGGTCGGTTCTCAAATATTTGCAAATCAATCAAATCATTGATCCAAATGGAGAAGGTTCACGAGGTGAGAAGGACGGTGAATTAGAAGGTGAATTAGTCCGCACTGAGTGGTTTTTTCATCGTCCAGAAGATTATCAAGCATATGATACATTTACCAAAATTGAGCGTTTAGAGCGTAAAAAGGGGGTTAAGTGATGCCTTGGCAAGATGCTGTTGTGCAAGAGGTATTGACCGGCTATATTGAAATTATCAAGGCCGGGTTACCGATCGCGTTTATTATAGGCGCTTCTAATCTTGCAATCAATATGATTTTCAATGCGTTTTTTGGTGGGCGCTTGTCGATTGGGGGAAAATCTCATGATTAACTGGTCTTTGAGTATTTGCCGTTTGGCGGCTCATAATGTTGTTCCTGCGGCTCTGGTTGTTGCGGCTCTGAATATGTCGGTGCAAATTTTTTTTAGCCTTGTATTCGGTGCAGATCATGTTTCAAAGTTAAGAGGTGATAGGGGTGCGTAATGTTACAGAAGCAATACAAGCGGTCTCAATCAATAATATTTCGATTTCTTATGCGAATTTTCCGGCGGATGTTCTGGCGGTCGCTTCGGATTACTTGCAGGGGTATTCGTCAGAATACTATTTTTTTCAGGCTGACGAGGATTCGTATATTCTTCTTTTATTTGATGATTTTGAGTATGTCAGCACTGGCGTTTTGCAAGTTCCTGAATCTACTGTGATACAGATTGATCGTATTGTTACGGTTCATACTGATTCTGTTTCTGCTTCTTCTTCTGGTCGGTTTTCCGGTTCTTTTGGCGGCAATGCTGCCGGATATACTCAGGGCTCTACTACTGGTACTATTTCAATTCCAGTATCTTCGGAAGAAGTTACTTTTCAATATCTTGTTTCTTCTTCTGGTGCTTTGACTATTCGTAATCCAAATTTTGCGCTTACTTATGCTTCTTTTGATACTATGCCTAGATTGATTGAGGGGGTGGAGAATTATGCGTTTACGGGCGTTTTGCTGTGCGTTGGCATTCTCGCTTTCAAGTTGCTTGATCGCATTTTCCGGCGCGTCTATTAAGGCTTCTGCGCTCTCTGACGGGCGTTATATGACACCGGAGGAAGCATTGGAAGTCTTTGGCAATGAAATTAACGCAAAATTTTTTAATGGCACAGATTACACTGATTGTGTGTTTCGCTATGATTCTGTAAAAACTATTACACAGATTGAATCTGAAGCGTCTTATCAATTTACTGCGGGCGCACAATTCTTGCGTTATTATTGTTTCCAAACTGGTGTTACAAATAATCCTCAATATATCACATTTGACATTGCTCCTACATACAGCATTTCCAATACCAATCAAATTCATACTTTTATCGCGCTTGGCTCTGACTACTATGTTTCAGATACTTATCAGTCGCCTTCGTGGGATTGGTCTGTTGGCGGCTCTAATATTCATCTTGAAAATAACGATCGTATTGGTGCTGGCAGTTATATTCGTGCGCGTTTGTCTGGTGATGACTTGTATAATGCTTCGTTCGTTCCGTTTGACTGGTCGTCTCCGTCTACTTCTTCGGGTTATTCTTATCGTGCAACATTTAGCGGTAATACCCCTTTGGGTAATTCTGGCAATCGTTGGGTGTTGGCTTTGGGCATTCCGTATATCTCCGCAGATGCAACCGGCGCAAATGGTACATTGCCGCCTGAATCTTCAGGGGGTTCTGGTGATGTTAATGTCACTGTCAATGTCGATATGTCCGAAACTAATGAAAAAATTGAGGAGACAAACGGTCTTATCGGTTCTATACTTTCTTGGATTGGTGATTTCTTTGTTAATCTCGGTAACACTGTAAAGGGTTGGTTTGTTCCTTCTCAGGATTTCATAACAAATTGGGTGCATCGGCTTATTGAAATTATAGAAGATAAGTTTGCACCTTGGCCTGTTGCCGATCAGACAATAAAAGATATTGTTCAGCGCCTGCTTACCGCTCTGGGTGAGGGTGGTGTTCAGTCTGTCGATTTTCCTACTATTTCAATTCCGGGTGTTCCTGATGGGCCTTTTATTGATGGTAGATCTGTCTCTTTAAATGGTGATGGTGCTTGGTCTGGTCTTATCGGGACTTTTGCTGATTTTGTCGATGTTGTTTGTACGATTTGGGTTATAAATATGGTTTGTCATCGCGTCAAGGCCGTTTTGGTCGGTGAGTCCGTTGTCGAAGTTGAGGGGAGTGATTAACTTGATTGTAGAAGCGTTGCTTGGTTTGATTGCATGGATTCTTGAATTTGTGCTTTTGCCTTTGGAGATTGAGGAGCTTCCGCAAACTTTTGCAACTGTGGCGGCTTCTATTCTCTCTTACATTGTTCAGGGGGTGTCTATTCTCTGTGCTTATATTCATCCTGTCTATATTGGCGCTTTGCTTGCTTTTGTCATCTCGTTTAATGCGGCTATTAACGCTTATCGTCTTGTTTTATTTATTGTCAAAAAAATTCCGTTCCTAAATATTAAGTAAAGGTGGTTTCTTTCATGGCCAAAAAGAAAAAACCTGAAAATGTTCAGGCTCGTAATGTTAAGTTGCTTCTTTATCCTGATAACATGGCACATAATAATGCCTTGGGGTTGATTGCTTCGCACATGATTGATGATGCTAGGGGTGAACCGTTGCCCTATACTTTTTTATCATGTTTGCATGATCGCTCACAAGGCAAACCACATTATCATGTGTGCGTGTCGGTTGCCGAGGATCGCGGCGGCGTTCTGCTTGGTGCGTTCGCTCGGTCGCTTGGTCTGGTTGATGATCTCGGAGAACCGGATTTGCAATTTGTCCGGAAGTGTGATGGGCGTTTAGATTCTGCGGCTTCGTTCCTTTTGTATCTTACTCATGCTTCTGTTCCTGAAAAAGAACGCTATCCGGAGACTGCGCTTGTTGGTGATCAGGCGCTTATGGTCACATACGGCCGTGCTCTTACAAAGTATCAGAAGCAAGAATTTGATATGTCTGACTGCGTGTTAGCCTGTATTGACTGGATATCGAAGCAAAGAGGTTATATTATACGGTGGTCGGCGTTTGCGCGTTGGGTTTGCAACACTCCGTATTTTCGCGGGGCTTCTTCTCCGCTTGTGCGGTCGGCGCTCGAAGAACATAATCAATACATATACAATCATGTGACATATGATTCGATTCAGCAGATTCAGGATAAGGATTCCCGTCTTGCTGCTCTGGCTGCTGCTCCGTCTGTCGCACCTGTTCCTGACGAGCTTCCGCCGGATATCTTCGAGGATTGGGAGGGCTTTGAATAAATGCTTCGTGATGATATTATGGCTTATTTGATCCGGATTGACTTTCATTCTGACGAGCGTTTGCGGCGTGCTCGTGATTTATATTATATGCGGCCTGATTTGTTCACGGCCGAGGAAGCTGTGCGGGCTGAGTATTACGAGAGGATTATACACAAAATCGTGCATGATATATCTGCATTGCTTCAGAATACATACTAATTGCACCAAATGTCGATTAGGTGTAATTAGGTGCGTAGGTAGAAAGAGTGTATTCCCCCTGTTTCCGGAATCCTTCCGGCGGCTTTTTCTCCGGTCAGCAATTTGCATAGCGCATATTTATTTGTGCATACCACTTGACAACTATTCTGAATTGCTGTATAATAGTAATCAGAAATATAGTCAGCCTATCAAATAAAATCAAATTGCGAAAGGATGATTCTGATGCAAGTGAATAAAACCAAAAAGGGCTCCGAGCTTTACGCCGCGATCGAAGGACGCGTTGATACCACGACTGCGCCACAGCTCGACGCCGCGCTCAAGGATGAACTCAGCGGCATCACCTGTCTGAAACTCGATTTTGCAGCGGTGAATTATATTTCGTCTGCCGGTCTGCGTGTTCTGCTTTCGCTTCATAAAATCATGATGCGTCAAGGCGAAATGATCCTGCTGAATGTCAATCAGGATCTGATGGGTATTTTTGAGGTTACCGGGTTTGTTGATATTTTAAATATTAAAAACTCTTGATATTGTTCTTCTTGCGCCTGCGGCCGATGTGTCCCGCAGGCGTTTATACTGTATATCAAAATCCGGAGGTATCATTATGACAACATTTCCACAGCCTGAAGCTGTTTTCCGTTACTTCACAGAGCTGTCCGCGATCCCGCACGGCTCCGGCAATACCGCAGGGATCCGGGCGTGGCTTCTCTCCTGCGCTGCGAAACTCGGCATTCCGGCTGAGTCCGACAACACAGGCAATGTCATCATGTGCAAAGCTGCCTCGCCCGGCTATGAATCACATCCCCGCGTCATATTGCAGGGACATATGGACATGGTCTGCGCGCAGCTGCCGGACTGTATAAAAAATATGGAAACCGAGGGACTTGATCTTGTCTGGGACGATACATTCCTCTCGGCGGACGGCACAACGCTCGGCGGAGACGACGGCATCGCGCTGGCCTATGCGCTCGCGGTGCTGGAATCCGATGATATCCCGCATCCGCCGCTGACAGCAGTCTTTACGGTTGATGAGGAAACCGGCATGGACGGGGCAAATGCGCTCTCCCCTGCTGTGCTCAACGGAAAATATCTTATCAACCTTGATTCCGAGGAGGAAGGCATCATTACGGTCGGGTGCGCAGGCGGTATTTGTGTGCATCTGCGTTATCCGGTCAGCACGGAACCTGCAAATGGGACGGCGATCCGACTCAGTGTCTCCGGTCTGACCGGCGGACATTCCGGTGCGGAGATCCACAAGCCGCTGCTCAATGCGAATCTCGTGATGCTGCGGCTGCTGCGCTGTCTTCCTGTGATGTTCCGGCTCAGCGGGTTTCATGGCGGTCTGCGTGATAATGTAATCCCAACCGAATGTGAAGCGGAGCTAATCTGCTCTACTGATGATGCGGAAAAGCTGAGTAATGCTCTGAGAGAGGAAGTTGAACAGATTCGATGTGAGAATCCGCTTGAAACTGATTTTTCGCTGAAAATCTGCACTTTACCGGCGGAATCCCGGTCTCTCTCTGAGGAAGCGACCGCAGAACTGCTCCGGCAGCTTTCGCTTCTTCCAAACGGTGTGCAGGCAATGGATCCGCATCTTAATATGCCGCAGACCTCACTGAATCTCGCAATTTTCAAGCTGCACGACGATTCGTTCACAGTGGATGCACTTCTGCGCAGCAGTGTCAACAGTGAGCGGCTTGCGCTCGCTGAACGGCTCTGGCAGCTTGCTGAGAAGGCCGGCGGAAGCGCCGAGACCTCCGGCAGCTACCCTGCATGGGAATATCTCCCGGATACAGAGCTGGAACACCGCGCATCTTCTGCATATCACTCACTGACCGGCAAAGCGCCCGTCATCCAGACCATTCACGCGGGACTCGAATGCGGTATCCTCGCAGCAAAGGCGCCGCAGCTCGAATGCATCTCAATCGGCCCTGACCTGTTCGATATCCACACACCGCGTGAGCGGCTGAGTCTGTCCTCTGCAAAGCTGACATGGGACTGGCTACTCGCGATCCTTAAAGCGCTCTGATTGCAGAATCATGACAAAATATGCGGAATTCTGTCAGAATGCTTGACAAAAAGGCTCTCATCATGTAAAATAATAGATAGTACGATTGATTCAAAGGAGGATCAGGATATGGATGACAATCGGCCTCATGGCAGAAAAAAGACATACGGCGGCCCGACGACCGGCGGATATAAACGCGGTGAAGGTCTCGGCACCGGTCCGGTCGGCTCTCAGGACGGCTACGCCGGCAGAAAGACCGGCGGGAGCAGTGTCGGCAAACGTGCGGCAGCCGGCGGCGGCGGAACGATCCTGCTGCTTGTGATCGGTTTTATTCTGCTGAAAAGCTGCAGCGGCGGCGGTGCGATGGGCGATCTCGGCGGACTGGCCGAAAACTTCAGCGGTCTGGCCGGCGGTGAACTCCCCTATCAGGGACAGCAGAATGATACACCTGAATATGTCGCGCCCTCAGCGGAGCCGGTAAATACCAGCGTCGCTTCCGGCTCGCGTGCTAAATATACCGAGATCCTCGGCAATAACAAGGATACCGTGACACTGATGCTCTATGTCTGCGGCACCGACCTCGAATCAAAGAGCGGCATGGCATCCTCTGACTTGCAGGAGATCGCATCTTCCCGCTACGGCGACAATGTCAATGTGATCGTCTATACCGGCGGCTGCAAGGGCTGGAAGACCTCCGGCATCAGCACAAGCGTCAACCAGATCTATCAGCTCACCGACGGCAAGCTGCGCACGCTGGAAAAGGATATGGGCAATAAGGCCATGACCGATCCGGCGACGCTCTCCGAATTCATCCGCTACTGCGCAAAGAATTTCCCTGCGAACCGCAATGACCTCATCTTCTGGGATCACGGCGGCGGCTCCGTCACGGGCTACGGCTATGACGAAAAGCTCCGCAACGGCGGCTCTATGAGCCTCGCGGGTATCAGCAAGGCGCTCAGGGACGGTGGCGTAAAGTTTGATTTTGTCGGCTTCGATGCCTGCCTTATGGCGACTGCCGAGACTGCTCTGATGCTCAATGATTATGCGGATTACATGGTCGCTTCCGAGGAGACCGAGCCGGGTATCGGCTGGTATTACACCGACTGGATGACCAAGCTCGGCAGCAATACCTCCATTTCCACACTGGAGCTCGGCAAGAGCATCTGCGACGATTTTACATCTGCCTGTGCAAGAAGATGCCCCGGTCAGAAAACTACACTTTCCGTCATTGATCTCGCGGAGTTTGCCAATACGGTTCCGTCGCAGCTCAGTGCATTTGCGGATTCTATCAGCAACAAGCTAACAAATAAGGAATATCAGGATGTTTCCGATGCGCGCTATCATTCACGAGAATTTGCAACCTCCTCAAAAATTGATCAGGTCGATCTCGTTGATCTCGCAATGAATATGAATACGGATGAGGGTAAAAAGCTAGCAGATGCACTCCAGAAGGCTGTCAAGTACAACCGCACATCCTCCAATATGACGAACGCTTACGGCGTTTCGATCTTCTTCCCGTACAAACGCGCATCCTATGTTGATCCGGCCTGCAAGACCTACAATCAAATCAACATGGATCAGTCCTATATCCGCTGCATCCAACAGTTTGCCAGCCTTGAAACAAGCGGTCAGATCGCTTCCGGCGGTACCGGCTCTCCGCTTGAATCGCTGTTCGGCGGACTCTCCGGCGGATCCTCCGGCAGCTCCGATATGATCGGTTCCCTGCTGAGCAGCTTCCTTAGCTCCGGCATGGCCGACGGCAGAAGCATCGAGGGACTTGATTCTTCCAATATCGGCTTCATGAACGAGAATCCGCTCTCCGAATCCGATACTGCCGAATATCTCTCACTGCACTATTTTGATGCGACTGCGCTGCACTGGACGGAATCAAACGGTCAGTATACCATGCCGCTGACAAGCGATCAGTGGAAAATGGTGCACAAGCTCGACAAGCAGGTGTTCTATGATGACGGCGAGGGCTATCTCGATCTCGGCTGGGACAATGTTTTCCAGATCGACGATGAAGGCAATCTGATCGCAGATACCGAGCGCGACTGGGTCGCAGTCAACAATCATCTCGTCACCTATTTCCACACCGATACGACGAAAAAAGGCGATGAATATATTGATTACGGCTATATTCCGGCACTGCTGAACGGCGACCGCGTCAAGTTGCTGATTGAGTTTGATAATGCCAATCCTTCCGGACATATCGTCGGTGCTGAATATGATTACATCAACAATGAAACTGATACCGTAGCAAAAAGCATGACTGAGCTAAATGTCGGTGATGAGCTGCAATTCGTCTGTGATTACTACGATTACAGCGAAAACTATGTTGATACCTATGAGCTCGGAGAGCCGATCTCGGTCACGGCCGATATGAAGATCACGAACGGCGCAGTCGGCGACGGCGCAATCAAGATCATGTACCGCTTCACTGATATTTACAATCAGGAATACTGGTCTGAAGCGATTATCCAGTGACGACAAAGCACCCTGTTCCGGCAGGGTGCTTTCCCTTGGAAAGGAGAAAAGCTGCCAATGCTGAAATACTACCTTATCATTCTGGGCGTGCTGAGCGCGTTCACATTTCTGATCTACGGTATGGATAAAAATGCAGCAAAAAAAGATCTCTGGCGAACGCCTGAACGCCGGCTGCTGCTGTTCGGATTCTGCGGCGGAGCTGTCGGCGCACTGCTCGGTATGCAGTTTTTCCGCCACAAAACACGGAAATGGTATTTCTGGGCGGTTAATCTGCTGGGCACTGCATGGCAGACGGCACTTGCAGTTTATTTGTTAATTAACCGTGCATCTGCTTGACAAAATCTGTATTCCGCTGTATAATTTCAGTAGCTTGAATTTTGGAGGGTTATTATGTCGATCCATATTGTTGCCGACAGCACCTGTGACCTCAGCGAATCGCTGATCTCGCGCTTTCAGCTCACTGTGCTGCCGCTTTATGTCCGGCTTGGTACACACGAATACCGCGACGGCGCGGATATTCATTCTGCCGACATTTTCCGCTTTGTAGCTGCGAACGGCATTCTGCCGAAAACTGCCGCTGTCACAGTGGAGGATTTCGTGGATTGCTTTGCGGAAATCATGCACGCCGATCCCGATGCGGAGATCATCTGCATCACGATCAGCGCGAAATTCTCCGCCTGCTATCAGAATGCCTGCATCGCAGCAGACGAAAATGAGCGCATCACTGTCATTGATTCGATGAATCTCTCGACCGGCTTCGGCCATGTCGTGCTGACAGCGGCGGAGTTGGCCGCTGAGGGCGTCAGCCGTGCAGAAATCGTAGAAACGCTGCGCAGTGAGATTATCCCGAAAGTAGATGCCACATTTATCATCGACCGGCTCGACTATCTGCACAAGGGCGGCAGATGCTCCGGTGTGGCTGCGCTCGGTGCGAATTTGCTACGCCTGAAGCCATGCATTACTGTCACAAACGGCGAAATGTCCGTTCTCAAAAAATACCGCGGCAGCTTCCTGCAATGCGTCCGGAGCTATGCCGCTGACCGTCTTGCGGATCCGGATTCGATCCGGAAGCACCGCATTTTCATCACGCATACCGCAGAGCCGGAAGCCGTTGAGGAAGCAGCAAATGCGATCCGGAATGCAGCGCAGTTTGAGGATATCGTCGAAACGCAGGCGGGCTGCACGGTCTCCAGTCACTGCGGGCCGAATACGCTCGGCATCCTGTTCATCCGAGAATAATATACGGGAAGAGGTATTATGCAAATCGGTATTGTCTTTGAGCAGACGCTCAAGCTGTTTCTGATGATTATTGTCGGCTATATACTGGCAAGGCTTGACCTGCTCGATCAGCATACAAAGCAAAAGCTGACGAAAATCCTGCTCAGCGTCACGACACCGTTTATGATGATCGACGCCTTTTCCGACCGCATGAAAACGCTGGAGACGGAAGGCTCCGGAAGCGTATCCGTCGGGATGCTGTTTCTCGTGTCGTTTGTTTTTTATATCGCGCTGATCGTGCTGTCGTTTATTATCGTATACACAATGCGGATTCCGAAGCAGGATCGGCGGCTGTATCTGTTCATGACGATCTTCGGGAATGTCGGCTTTATGGGATTTCCGGTCGTACAGTCTGTTTACGGCGGCGAAGGTCTGTTTTATGCAGCGATCCTGAACAGTGTATTCAATATTTTCGTATATACATACGGCGTCATACTGATGGGCGGCTCGTCGGAATCCGGCGGCTCGTTCATGCAGCAGATCCGCGGGATTCCATGGAAAAAGCTGCTGCTGACACCGGCAGTAATCGGAACGGCGCTCGGCGTTCTGATCTTTGTCCTGCGTATTCATCTGCCGGAGGTCATCGAAAGCACCTGCAATACGCTCGGCGGCCTCACCTCCCCGATCGCGATGCTGCTGGTCGGTGCAAATCTCGCCGGTATAAAATGGAAGGAGCTGTTCTCAAATATACGTCTCTCCGTGTATGTGGTTTTGCGGCAGACCGTCCTGCCGTTGCTGCTCTGGCTCATCATCAAGCCGACGATCTCCGATCCGGTGCTTGCGCCGACACTTCTGCTCCTGGCCTGTATGCCGGTCGCGAATACCACATCGCTCTTTGCAACGGAATACGGCGGCGAGGAAAAGCTCGCATCTGAGGGAATCTTTCTCTCAACGCTGTTTTCGCTGGTGTCTTTCCCGCTCATCATCTGGATCTGTGTAAAATAGGATAAGCGAACTGCCCTGAAGTAAACACACTTCAGGGCAGTTTTAGATACTCATGCTTTTTTGATCTTTTCCCAGTATGCCTTTGCGGCCTGCTCAGCCTTGTTGTCGCCGTGATGATAATACACACGATCCTTGATCGTATCGGGAAGATACTGCTGCTTGACCCAGTGATTCGGATAGTCATGCGGATAGAGATAATGCTGACCTTTCACCGCGGCATCCGCGCCGTCGAAGTGAACATTTTGCAGCGCCCGCGGGAAATCGCCGGACATTCCGGCGCGGATATCTGTCAGCGCATCATTGACCGCCATGTATGCACTGTTCGATTTCGGCGCTGTTGCAAGCAGGATCACCGCATTCGCAAGCGGCAGCCGCGCCTCCGGCATTCCGAGCTGCAAGGCCGTATCGACCGCCGCCTTGACGATCGGGATCGCCATTGGGTAAGCAAGCCCGATATCCTCATTCGCGATGCAGAGCAGCCTGCGGCAAAGCGGCAGCAGATCACCGGTCTCCATGAGCCGCGCAGCATAGTGGATTGCGGCGTTTTCGTCCGAACCGCGCACGGATTTATGCAGCGCCGAGAGCAGATCGTAATGCTGATCGCCGTCCTTATCGTAGCGCATATTGCTGCGCTGCGTCAGTGCAGTCACACTGTCGAGCGTGATCTCCAGAACACCGTCATGCTCCTCCGCTGCAAGCACGGAAAGCTCAACCGTATTGACCGCCTTTCGCACATCACCGCCGCAACCCTGCGCGATATAGCGGGCGATCTCCGGCGAATAGCGGATCTCCCTCCCCTGCTCCTCCGCGAGAAAACGGTATGCACGCTCGACCGCCGGGATCATCTGCTCCTGCGTGACCGGCTTGAACTCGAACACCGTCGAGCGGCTGATAATCGCATTGAATACCGCAAAATACGGATTTTCAGTCGTGGATGCAATCAGCGTGACGCTGCCGTCTTCAATGTATTCCAGCAGACTTTGCTGCTGCTTTTTGTTCAGATACTGGATCTCGTCGAGATAGAGCAGAATGCCGTTTGAGGCAAAAAGCGAATTTGTTTCATTGAGTATCTCTCGGATATCGCCGACGGACGCAGTTGTGCCGTTGAGCTTATGCAGAGACATATCCGTCTGATCGGCGATCATCCGTGCAAGTGTTGTCTTTCCGACACCGGACGGGCCGTAAAAGATCATATTCGGCACCTGACCGGATTCGATGATACGCCGCATCGGTCTGCCGGGAGCAAACAGATGCGGCTGACCGACCATATCGTCGATTGAATGCGGCCGCAGGCGTTCTGCAAGTGGAATCATAATGACCTCCCGAAAAAGGATCAGCGATGCACCGTGAGATGCATCGCTGAATGCATTTTATTTTGTACCGAGTACCGAATACTTGATGAGCTTAGCAACATACTGAAGAATTCTGGTTGTATCATCTCCGTTAAATGTGCCGTCATTCTTAACATCGGCATTCAGCTTGCCCTGTGCAGTGATAACTGCGTCACCGTCCTCGGTGATAAAGCGGCTCAGCAAAACGACATCTGTTACATCGACTTCACCGTCGCAGTTGACATCGCCCCAGGTGACTCGCTTGCCGCCGATATCAGCAGTCTCCGGCTCCGGTGCGCCCTCCGGCGCAGTTCCCCAGACATGAACGCCGTCCACATACATGGTCAGGCGCTGATTCTCCTCCGGGCACTCATTCAGCGACTTGCCGAGCTCTTCCTCGGAAGCCATACCGACGCGGCTGTAGTCATTGGAGGAATCCCAGACATTCTTATAATCCTCGTCCTGCTTGTCTGCGACGATCGCGAACTGATAGTCCATTTCGCCGTAGAACTTGTAGTCAGGCCATGTCAGCTCAAGATAGCAGTCGCCGTCATCGGTATACTGCACGATCTCAGTCTTGACTCTGTACTGATTCTGCGTATTCGCAGCCATTTTGTCATACTGCATTTCGACTGTCAGATCATCAACGGTCTGACCCTTCTTGAGCAGCTCTGCAATGCTGAAATAGTAGCGGATCTTGACCTCGTTGAGGTAGCGCGGCGGGAGCAGCGTCTCATTCGTGAACGCAATGAGGATCTGCGAGCAGCGGCTGTTGTCCTGACCGACTGCTGCATTCAGAACGAATTCGCGGAGCTCCTCCTCGGACTTGTAGCTGGACTCCGGAGGCGGGAAGTTCTCCTCACTCTGCATGGTCTCATCCCCGTAGAAGTAGTAGAGACCTGCGCAGGCGCCGACAATAGCAGCATTGTAGTCAACAGCGACCTCGTTGTAAACATAGTCCTTTGTGATATCGCGGTGCCAGTCGCCGGCATCCGGGCCGCCGACCAGTGCGCCCCAGAGGATGTGTACCTGTGTTGCCGGATGATCCATGTTCAGATCCTTCGAGCCGTGTGCGGCACGGTGATGCGGATGCGATGCAGCCGTATCCGACCAGCCGACGATATACGGACGGTTCATCGGGTTCTTGCCCATGATGTATTCCATCTGTCCCTTCGACCATTCAGCAAAGCGCATCGGAT
>CAMOOV010000059.1 GCA_946621745.1 uncultured Ruminococcus sp. | reverse complement strand
AATTATGCCTGAAAATCCGTACATTCACCCTATGTGGACAGGTTCTAAAAATAAACCCGAAAACAGTCATGACAGGCTGTTTTCGGGTTCTTTGTTTTATGACGGTGTATAGAGCTTTCCGGTGTAATGCTCCACCTCAGCTTCGTTAATATCAAAGACAATGCGGTCGGTATTGTAGTAGCGGTAGGGGATGTAGACGAGTGACATGGATTTCCATGAAGTCGGTGCAAAGATATAGGCATAGCCGGTGACGGATTCACCTGCCTGAATGGGCTGATTCAGCGGCTGGAGATCTGTCTCTGCAACGGCGTAATAGCGTCTTGCGGCAACGGCAGCCTGCACATCACGCGTCGGAGAAGCGGATTCTTCGCCGTCGATTGTTGCGCGGAAATGCGTCAGCGTGGAGCAGTCGATTTTTTCAGATGACTTGTTGGTGATCGTCATTTCGGCGATCAGGACGCGGTAGCTGGTCTTATCGACATCGTCAAGCTCCAGCAGCTTATTGAGTGTGACCTCGACCTTGTCCTTGTAATTGACGGTTGTACCGACGACACCCTTCTGGGTATCACCGGGCGCGTTTTCGTCCACGCGGCTTTCCGGCACTTCCGGTGAATAGATGCTCGACTGTAAATCGGACATATCGCGGCGGGAAGAGCTGTTCTCGCCGCAGCCGGTTGACAGCAGTGCGGTACCGCACATAGCCGCCAGCAGCAGAGCGGCAATCTTTCGGGATCGTTTCATAATAATAGGTTCCTCCTGAATTATTCCGTAAATCTGGCATCCAAAGATGCGTGCTTTCTTATTATAGCATAGATCGCAGAAAAAAGCAAGTGCCGGACGGCTGCGAGAAGCAGCGAACTGTCCCGCGCCCGCCGCGGTTACGGCGCTGTGTCCTGTGCGCCCGGTGTCTGATGCATCAGACGGTATTTCGCAGGCGGATCGCAGGCGTACTTCGTGAATGATCTTGAAAAATGCGCATAGCTCCGGTAGCCGCAGCGGAATGCAATCTCATTCGCAGAAAGATCTGTTTCGATCAGAAGCTGCTTGGCATATTCCATACGGCTCATGAAAATATCATTCGTGCAGGAGATGCCGTAGCGCTGCTTATAGAGCCGCTGAAAATGCGAAACGGAGATACTGAGCGAATCGGCAATCTCCGGGATATTCCAGTCTCTGTCCGGATTATCGTAAATCTGTTTGCGCAGTTCCTCAAGCTGACTGTCATAATAATTCTTCTTCTCGGCAGTCTGCGGCGCAACACATTCGTCGATAAAGAGCAGGATCGCCGTCAGCATATGGTGCAGAATGGCGTGCTTATCGGGCAGATCACTTTGATAGACTGCCTCCGCTGCCGCGATCATTTTTGAAACAGAATCGTCCGGCAGCGGGATCGGTTCATTCCAGCGAGCCTTCAGACCTTCCAGAAAATCGTGATCGTCCTGTTCCGGACTGAACCGGATCCAGTCATCGGTATAGGGCTCGCCGTCAGCATAGATGCAGTGCGGCAGACAGCTTTGCACGAGAAACGCAGTGTTCGGATTGACACGGAATTCTGCACCGCCCATGCGCAGTCTCCCCTTGGTGCGCACGACAATGAGCTGCATACCGAAATGCCCGTTCGGGCGTTCGATTTTGAAATCGGCAGAGTGCTCCCAATGCCAGCCTAACTGATACAGATACATGACTCCCCCTCCATTCACCGTATCGTCTTGTAACCATTATACAAAATCTGCCGGATTTTGTCAAGGGAGACGGATACAAGGGAAGTGAATCAGGACTTGTTTGAATCCTGCATTTGCTGACTGATCCGCCTTATCAGTTCCCGATCCGCCGGAAGCCAGTTTACGCTGTCAAGCTCTGCCTTTGTGAGCCATCTTGCAGCCTGCGCTTCCAGCAGAACGAGACGGCCGCGGATGACTTCACACCAGAAGCAGTCCATGGAAAGGTGAAAATCGGGATAATCATATTCGACTGTTTCGATCAGATCGCCGACCTTGATTTCGGTTTCAAGCTCCTCGCGGATCTCGCGGATCAGCGCTTGCTGCGGCGTTTCTCCGGCTTCGAGCTTTCCGCCGGGGAATTCCCACATTCCCTTGAATCGGCCGTATCCTCTGGCTGTTGCAAAAATGCGGCTCCTATATAGTATGGAGTCGCAGATTACGGCCGCTGCGACTTTGATCGTTTTCATGACTGTTCCTCCTTGCCTGAGCGTGTCGGTGAAAAAACAAAAAGCTCTCAGACGACATTGTCATCTGAGAGCTTTGTGGTGACCCGTACGGGAATCGAACCCATGATTACGCCGTGAAAGGGCGTCGTCTTAGCCGCTTGACCAACGGGCCATTGGTGGCTGCGACAGGATTTGAACCAGTGACCGATCGGGTATGAACCGATTGCTCTAGCCAGCTGAGCTACGCAGCCAATTCTTGCAGATATTGCAAGCGACTTTGATATTATAACCGATAATTGTGAGAATGTCAAGCGTTTTCAGAGAATTTGTCGGATTGCACAAATCCTGTGCCGGTTATTGCGGCTCCGTCGTTTCAATCGGCAGAGTCTCTGCGAGCACCAACACCCAGATCGTTTCGTCCTCGTTGCTGGCATAGCCGAATTCATTATAAGAGGGGCAGACCAGATTCTTGTTCTGCTGTTCGCTGAGCAGGATCGAGCAGATCATCGTATTGAGATCGGCCTTGCCGCGGATGACGGTTTTGCTGTACGCGCCGGAGAATGCCGGCTCGATGCGTGCCATGTTTTCTGCTTCGCTGACGTACATCGCCGCAGATTTCGTGAGCGACTCTGACCATGTGACCGCCGGTGCGCCTGCCGCGGCGCGGGCATCATTGATGACGCTCTCCAGCGGATCGGCGGAAACCGTCTTCGGATCTTCGGAATACAGCACAACAACATCGCTGTAATCCGGATCCTGCACCGGCTCGGCTGCGGCTGTCATCCAGAGCCCGAACACTGCCGCGCAGACCGCCGGCAGAAATCCTCGCATTTTCATATCGCAAACCTCCGTACCGCACATGGCGGTCATAATGCATTTGAAATCATTGCATTATTATAACACAATCCCGTCAAGAAGTCAATCCGGAATCGTGTCGGATTCTGACCGGAAATGTATATTTGTGGATAATCACATTCTAATATTACAATCGGTATTTGCAAATTGTGAAATCTGGGTGTAATCGGACAATCGTGCGATATAAAATTACATTGAAACGCGGCATTATTTCTGCTATAATAGTTTCATAAGGCAAGCACCGTTCAGGCGCCTTCTGACGGCGATCATGCAAGTTATTGCGTGCTTTTTCGATTCTTGCTTACAGAAAAGGCAATGCAGATAATTCGTATGCCGCAGCGGTGAGGTGCTGCCGAAAAAAAAGAGCTGCTGCTTAGGGGATGACGGCGGGGACAACAGTACAGGCTGTATTACGGTCTGCTGCCGCCGGATGACTTGACGGAGGGCACCGGATTCCGGCGGCTCTCCGGCTATGTCAAAGAATGACAACGGGGCGAACGGGAGATCGTTTATGTATGAAAACTGTAAAAAGATCGCTGCGACTGCAAGTGCCGCTGTTTTTATGCTGACGGGCGCGGCCATAACCGCCGGCGCGGACGGTGAAAGCACGAAGCTGCGCGTGATGTGTCTCGGCGATTCGATCACGGACGGATTCTGGATGCAGGGCGGCTACCGCAATACGCTCTGCGATCTGCTGACGGAAAACGGATTTGCGGAGCAGGTCGATTTTGTCGGCCCGAACTGGGGCGGCTCCGGCTATGATCCGCAGCACGCGGGCTATTCCGGCTACAGCATCGACAATATTGCGCAGTCGGATTCGATCTCCGGCCAGCGCACAGGAATTTCCAGCTTCTATGATTATCTTGCGGAGAATTATCCGGCGGATGTGATTTTCATGCAGATCGGCACGAATGACATTCTCAGTCTGTACGATCTGGAGCATTTCGGCGAGCGCTATGAGAAGCTCGCGGTGCGCGTTTCGGATTCGCTGCCGCCGGACGGAATGCTGTATCTGGCGACGCTGCCTGTCATGGATGCGACGAACAATCTGTATATCAGCGATTATTTCTTCACGGTGGAATCTATGGATGCAGCGGTGGAAAGCTGCAATGCGCAGATCCGTGCGGTCGCACAGAAAATGCAGGAGGCAGGCCGGCGCGTGCAGATTGCGGAGGTCAACCGCGTGCTGACGAAGGCCGATCTGTATGACGGCGTGCATCCAAGCGCGGACGGCTATGCGAAAATGGGACAGTTCTGGTATCAGAAGCTCAGCGCATATCTCCGCGGCGAGACGGAGCTGCCGGATGTGACTGTGACCACAACAGCTTCTGTCACCGGGACGACCGCGCCCGTCACGACAACGACGGCGGCGGTCGCACTGACGGCGGGCGATACGGACGGAAACGGCGTGACGGAAGCGATCGACGCGGTGATGCTGGCGAAGCATCTTTCGACGGAGCAGCAGCTCGATGATGCACAGGCAGAGCGGGCGGATATGGACGCTGACCGGGATATCAGCGCGGTGGATCTGACACTGCTCAAGCGGGCGGTGCCGTATTGATCTTTTATATTATAGTATCGGCAGCACGCTGCGGACGGAATGCGGTTTCCGGCGCAGGGTGCTGCTTTGCGCATATAGATATTACGCATAAAATGTCTGGTCATCAATCGTGTAAAATTCACAAAAAACGGGGAGCCATCCGGCGAAATGCTCCGAAAATGCGCGAAACAGCCGCAGAATCTTGACAGACTGCCGCCTGCGGTGTTATAATCAGATGTTACAAGAATCCGGAAAAGGAGGGATATCAGCATGAATGAAGCGATTCTCCCGACCTATCTGCCCGCAGTCGCGGTCACATTTACAAAAAAAGGCGGCAGCGAGCCGATACACATTTTCCGCCCCTATGAATCTATCCCGATCGCGGAGCTGAAACAGCACGCGGAAAAGGAGGAGATCGGCGCACTGCTCCAGCTCGGAGAGCGCTGCTTCTACGGTAATCTCGGTGCGGAACAGGATTTTGAAGCTGCCTATGATTATCTGAAGCGCGCAGCGATGAAGGGCGCACAGGATGCGCAGTATCTTCTTGCGGCATATTATGTCACCGAGGAGATCGGGATGTTTGAGCGCGATGCGAAAAAAGCAATCCAGATGCTCACAATCGCGGCGAACGGCGGCTCATGGCGCGCAATGGAGCGCCTTGCAATGGCATACCGCTCCGGCAAGGGCGGCGCGGAGGTTGACCACGAGCAGTCCTTTGCATGGACAGAGCAGGCCGAGCGCATGATCCGCATTTACTGGCAGTTCTATACGCAGGAGAATTTCATTGATTTCGATGATACGCTGAAGGAGCTGCTGCACGCTCATTCGCGCATCAGTTTTCTGCTTGCGTCCTGCTATGCGGACGGCGTCGGAACAGCGCGCGATCTCGATGCGGCACTGCGCTGCATCGACAGCGGCGAGAAATTTGTCTGCAATGTGACGGGGCTTGCAAAGGTTCCGATGTTTGCAGAGCGCCGTGCAGAGCTGCTGGCGCGTCAGCAGAAGGATGCCGCCAGAGCAGAAGCGGCGGAACAGGAAGCCAAAAAGAAGAAGTGAGGGAATCAGATTGGTCAGAGAAGATTTGAGAAATATCGCGATTATTGCGCACGTTGACCACGGCAAGACCACGCTGGTCGATGAGATGCTCAAGCAGAGCGGCGCATTCCGCGAAAATCAGTCCGTTGCAGAGCGCGTCATGGATTCTAACGATCTGGAGCGCGAACGCGGCATTACGATCCTCGCGAAGAATACATCTGTCATGTATAACGGCGTGAAGATCAACATTATCGACACCCCCGGCCACGCGGATTTCTCCGGCGAGGTCGAGCGCGTTCTGAATATGGTGGACGGCGTTCTGCTGCTCGTCGATGCGGCAGAAGGTCCGATGCCCCAGACCAGATTCGTGCTTTCTAAGGCACTGGAAATGGGACAGAAGATCATCGTCGTCGTCAACAAGATCGACCGTCCGGATGCGCGTCTGGATCAGATCGGCGATGAGGTGCTGGAACTGCTGCTCGATCTCGATGCGAATGATGAGCAGCTGGAAAGCCCTGTGCTGTTCTGCTCCGGCAGAAGCGGCACGGCATCGCTCTCGCAGTATGAGCCCGGCACCGACCTCAAGCCGCTGTTCGATACGATTCTCAGCTATATCGAACCGCCGAAGGGCGAACCGGATGAGCCGCTGCAAATGCTGATCTCCTCGATCGACTATAATGAATATGTCGGCAGGATCGGCATCGGCAGAATCATCCGCGGTACGGCGAAGGTCGGCCAGCAGGTGCAGGTCGGCAACTATCACAGCGACGAGAAGCCCGTGAATGCGAAGCTCGTGACGCTGCTCCAGATCGAGCAGCTCCAGCGCGTTTCCGCACAGAGCGCGACTGTCGGCGATATCGTCTGGATCTCCGGCATCGAGGGCATCAATATCGGCGATACGATCTGTGCAGCCGGCAGCTTTGAGCCGGTCAGCTTCACGAAGATCAGCGAGCCGACTGTTGAAATGACATTCTCCGTCAATGACAGCCCGCTGGCAGGCAGAGAGGGCAAATTCGTGACCTCCCGCCAGCTCCGCGAGCGCCTTTATAAAGAATTGCTGCGCGATGTTTCGCTCCGCGTGACCGATACCGAAAGCACGGATTCGTTCCTCGTCGCGGGCAGAGGCGAAATGCATCTGTCGATCCTCATTGAGAATATGCGCAGAGAGGGCTATGAGCTGGCTGTTTCGCCGCCGCGTGTCCTGTTCCGCGAAATCGACGGCAAGCGCTGTGAGCCGATCGAGCGCGTCGTGATCGACGTGCCGGAAAACTGCGTCGGCGCGGTCATGGAGAAGCTCGGTGCGCGCAAGGGCGAGATGCAGGAGATGCATCCGCAGGGCAGCAGAATGCGTCTGGAATTCCTGATCCCGTCCCGCGGACTGTTCGGCTATAAGAGCGAGTTCCTGACGGATACAAAGGGCGAGGGCATCATGTCCTCCGTATTTGAAAAGTATGAGCCCTACAAGGGCGAGATTGAGCGCCGCGCCGTCGGTTCGCTGATCTCCTATGAGACCGGCGAAGCCGTGACCTACGGCCTTTACAATGCGCAGGAGCGCGGCAGCCTGTTCATTCCGGCAGGCACACAGGTCTATGAGGGAATGGTCGTCGGCTGCTCGCCGAAGGCGGAGGATATCGTCGTCAATGTCTGCAAGCGCAAGCATCTGACCAATACCCGCGCCAGCGGCAGCGATGATGCGCTGCGGCTGATCCCGCCGAAGGACATGAGCCTTGAGGACTGTCTGGAATATCTCGCCGAGGACGAGCTGCTGGAGGTTACGCCGGAAAATCTCCGTATCCGCAAGCGCATTCTCGATAACAGTCTGCGCATGAAGCAGAAATTCCGCAAGAGCTGAAGCCTGCATGAAACGCTCCGGCGTGCGCATAGGATGCGATAGCAAAATAAGCGCAAAAAGGAGCAGATCATGATAACAATTCCCGATTTTCGGCAATTTTACCAAATGTCGGCAGCCGACTGCCGGAAGCAAAACGCAATCCTCTGGGAGCCGCGGTGCAGTGAAGCAGAAATGCAGGAAATACGCCGTGCAAATGTCGCACTGCTCAGCAGGCTGCTCCCGGAAGAACTTTCCGGAAATAAGGAAAATTCTGTCAAAAAAAGCAAGTAAATCTTTCGAATTGTTGAATGTGCATAAAAAACAAAGAAAAAAATATGCGCAAATTGGCACCGAAAAAGGCGCTGAACGCTTGACTAAAATTGCGTTTTGTGATAAAATACAGTTGTATCACTGAGATTGCGGCAATGCGCTGTGTCAGGCTGCGCAAAGCTTGCAAGGGTGATTCAGGCAGAGTTCTGAATGCCATTTGGCTTGGCGGGCAATGCTTGTCAGGGCATTGAACGAACAGCCGAACAGTTTGAGAACGGACTGCGGATACGCAGACTGTTCCGACAAAAAAGCAGAAAGGATTGAAACACATGAGCAAGTCTACTATCGCAAAGATTGCTGCAGTTGTTTGCAGCGCAGCAACGCTGGGAGCTCTCGGCATTGCTGCTTCCGCTCAGACCACGCTGGACGTGAATCCGGGTACGGTTACCGAGACCACGATTCTCGCAGGCCAGGTCGAGGCAGAGCCGGGCGAGACTGTTGAGTTCCCGGTTTACATCTATCAGCCGGAAGATGTCCACTATGCAGCTACCGGCCTTCGTCTGATCTATGCAGACGGTCTCACCATTCAGAAGAATAAGAGAGACGACTACGGCACGAAGGGCACTGCAGGTGACGATGTCACTCAGACATTCTCCCTCAATGCAGAGCTGAACACACTCGGCCTCGGAACCATGGGTACCAGCGGCGAGTGGGACAGCGGTGTTGCTTACACCTGCCTCGTTCAGGTTCCGGCAGACGCACAGCCCGGCACAACCTATGAAATGAAGATGGAGATCGAGTCCTGGCTCGACAAGAAATCTCAGCCGGTTCCGGCACATACCGTTAACGGCTGGATCAAGATCGTCGGCACGCCGGTCGCTGAAACCACCACGACCACTCCGGCTCCGGCTCCTGCAACCACTACCACCACGACCGCAGCTCCGGTTCCTGCAACCACTACCACCACAACCGCAGCTCCGGCTCCCGGCACTACCACCACAACCGCAGCTCCGGTTGGCGGCTCCACCACCACTACGAGCGGTGCAGCAGGCGGCTCCACCACCACCACAGTGGCTGGCGGCGCAGCAACCACTACTGCTAAGCCGAGCAGCGGCGGATCCAGCTCCGGCGGCAGCAGCAAGAGCGAAGCAACCAAGACCGGCGATGCTGGTGTCGGCGTTGCAGTTGCAGGTCTGATGATCGCAGCTGGCGCAGCAGTTGCTGCAACCAGAAAGAAGAAGGAAGACTAATTCCTGATTCGACAGATTGACAAGATCTGAACAAACAGAGCGGTATTTCGGTACCGCTCTGTTTTTATTTGACATTGAGAGGATTTTGTGGTATACTAATCATAATATGACTTGAAAGGATGATTTCCATGAGCGATTGTACTCACGATTGTTCCACCTGCGGACAGGACTGCGCAAGCCGTCAGCCGCAGGATCTTCATGAAAAGCCCCATGCCCTGAGCAAGATCGGCAAGGTCATTGCCGTTGTCAGCGGCAAGGGCGGCGTCGGCAAGTCCCTCGTCACGGCGTTGACGGCAGTTTCCGTGCAGCGCTCCGGCCATACGGTCGGCATTCTCGATGCGGATATCACCGGCCCGTCGATTCCGAAAATGTTCGGCATCAAGAGCCGCGCTGAGGGCGATGAGAACGGCATTTATCCCGTCCGCTCCAAGCTCGGCACTGATATCATGAGTGTGAACCTGCTGCTTGAAAATCCGGAGGATCCGGTCATCTGGCGCGGCCCGGTCATTGCCGGTGCGGTCAAGCAGTTCTGGACGGATGTTGTCTGGGGCGATGACGAATATCTGTTTGTCGATATGCCGCCCGGAACGGGCGATGTGCCGCTGACTGTATTCCAGAGCATTCCGGTTGACGGCATCCTGATCGTCTCCACGCCGCAGGATCTCGTTTCGATGATCGTTGAAAAGGCCGTCAGAATGGCGGAGACTATGAATGTGCCGATTCTCGGTCTGGTCGAGAACATGAGCTATGCGGTATGTCCCGACTGCGGAAAGCATATCCCTGTTTTCGGTGAGAGCAAAATTGACGAGATTGCGGCGGCGCATCAGCTGCCGGTGCTCGGCAAGATCCCGATGAACCCGAAGCTCGCGGCGGCCTGCGATGCCGGTATGGTCGAGCTGTTTGAGGGCGATTGGCTCGAACCGGCAGCCCGTGCGATCCTCGCACTCGGAGGATTTGCAGAGTGAACTGGTCAGAGGTAACGATTGAAACGGCAAAGCCGATGCTCGATATTCTCTGCGCGATGCTGACGGACATTGGCTTCAAGGGCTTCTCGGTCTATGATCCGGATGACTTTGATGAGCTGATGGCCGGCAGAGTCGGACACTGGGACTATCTTGAGGAGGGACTTGCCGAGCAGCTGACGCAGGGTGCGCCGAGCGTGACGGTCTATATTCCGGAGAATGCGCAGGGCGCAGAGCAGATGACGGCACTGCGTTCGCTGATCGCGCAGCTGAAAAGCAGTGAACAGGCCGCGGATTACGGCACACTCAGCCTGCGCGTGAAGGGCATCCGCGAGGAGGACTGGGCGAATAACTGGAAGCAGTATTTCAAGCCGCTGCCGATCGGTGAGCGGCTCTGGATCACGCCGACATGGGTTGATGAACCGATTCCGGCGGGGCGGACACCGCTATATATTGATCCGGGCTCCAGTTTCGGCTCCGGTCAGCACGACACCACGCGGCTCTGTCTCGGATTTCTGGAGCAATGCGTCGAGCCGGGTGCGCGGGTTCTGGATATCGGCTGCGGCAGCGGCATTCTGTCGATCGGCGCAATGCTGCTTGGTGCGGGAAAATCTACGGCGATCGACATTGAGCAGAATGCAGCGGAGGCATCGCTTGAAAATGCGGTGCGGAACGGCATTGATCCGGCAAATTATGAAACGCTCTGCGGCAATATTCTTGAGGATGATGCGCTTGCAGAGCGGCTTGGCACGGGCTATGATGTGGTCTGTGCGAATATCGTGGCGGATATCCTGATTGCAATGCGGCATCTGTTTGTGCGCTATCTGCGTGCAGGCGGCACGCTGCTGCTTTCCGGCATCATTGACGAGCGGTTGGAGGATGTTCTGGGCGCTATGGATGATGTCGGTCTGCAAACGGGAAAGATCGGGCAGAGCGCGGGCTGGGCAGCGGTTATGCTGACAAAGCCGGCGCGTGAATGAGGGAATTCACGGCTGTGTTGTCTCTGCGGATACGTCCGCAGCAGTGATTTTTCGGAAAGACCGCACAAAAGAATCAGTGAGGTGTAATGATGGAAAAAAAGACCGACCGCCGTACATTGAAAACAAGAAAGGCGATTTGTGAAGCATTTGCGGAGTTGCTCACAGTGAAGGATCTGCACAAGATCACAGTGCAGGAGATCGCGGATAAAGCTGATATCAACCGTGTGACATTCTATAAGCATTATCTGGATGTTTATGATCTTTATGACAAGATCGAGGAGGAAGTGCTCATAGAGCTGGGAATTCTGATTCTGCGGCTGAATGAGCAGCGCGATGATGCATTCTATTCCTGCCTGATTGAGTATATCTTTGAGCATAAGAGCATCTTCAAAATGATGTTCAGTCCGAACGGAACGAACCGCCTGCGGGATAGGTTCAGCAAGATGATGGAGGGCATTTTCCGGACGCTGATCTGTGAACAGAAGGAGCTGGATCACGGTGATAAGACTGTCGGGTATTACGGCTGTTATCGGGCGCAGGGCTGCATGGCTCTTGTTGAAAAATGGGTGCAGAATGACCTTGCGGATACAAAGGATTTCATCATTCAGATATTCAAGGATCTTGACAGGAATACGGAAAAGCTGATGGCGAAAGCATAAAGCAGGAGAATCATAAGCAGCCGGTGCATTGTAAGGCGAATGCACCGGCTGCTTTTTGTTATGAGGCTCTCAGTAACCGTCGTAGGAAAAAGTATCGTATTGAACGATAAAATTCTCGTCTGTGGTATAATATGTCAGGAGCTTGTTTTCCGTGTCGATGGAAGCATAAGTTTTCATCCATAGAGCGGAAAATGTTTCGTCATCTGCTTTGTATACCGGATGGTCATGCACCTGTGTATAGGCCGAAGTGATGACATGATCCTGAATCGGGTAATCGTCCTCTGCGGCGCGTTCTTCATCGGTCATCAGGAAAAAGGAGAGGTCATGTGTGCCGAGCACATAGGTCGGATCAATATGGTAATTCCTGCCGTTAAGCCGGATATAAGACCAGCGGTGCGGCGCCTGATCGTAGGCGCGGATGCCGGACATGACCGTTGCTTCGACGCCGGCCTGCGTCAGCAGGAAGGAATACGCCTGCGAGATCTCCTGACAGATGCCCCGCTTTTCATAAAGCACATGGAGTGCAGTCAGCTTATTTGCATCGGTATTGTTGTGTTCCAGATCGTGGTCATAGACATAGTTGTCCGCGAAATAGAGGTAGAGCGCCAGCGCCTTTTCAAAATCGGTATCGGCATCTGCCAATACTTCATTGAGGATGCTCTCTGTCTTATCGGCTAATTTTCGGAGCGCCTGCTCAAATTCGTCCCGCGGAACGGTGTAGGTGAAATGCGCAATGCCATCCGCGACTGCATTCTCCCTGTCCGTCGGATAATCAACGAGATCCTGCACGGCAGGCAGACAGAGATGCGGGAACTGTCCGAGCACCCATTCAAATGTCTCCTGATCCGGACAGGCGAATGTATCCTCTCCGGCCAGCATCGCATCGACAAAACTGCACCATGTCTGACACATAGTCTCGCCGAAGATTTCCTCCATATACACAGAATATGCTTTCGGGTTGAACTTGTACAGCCCGCGCATTTCTGCTTCAGCAGCGGCGGTCGTTTCAGGCTGCGTCTCTGCCGGTTCGGTTTGGGTAACGGCTGCGGTCGGTTCCTGCGCTGTTGTCAGCGCAGGTGCAGATGCAGAGGATTCGCTGCATCCGGTCAGCAGTGCGCAGAGGACAGCTGCGGCTGCCGTCAGCAGCGTTGCAGATGAGAATGATTTCATTGTATTATCAGCCTCCGTAAATGAAAGATCGGCTTGTATTGGCATCAGTATAGCATGATTACGCAATTCTGTCAAGCGTCCGGCTATGCCTGCCTGCATTCCGGTGAATCGTATACGGCGAAAAAGCCCGCCTGATGACCGGAGCCCGGCTGGCAGCTTGGCAGCGCATCTGCTTGCATATTTTCCGTCATCTTGCACGAAAACTCCTTGCCGGGCGTCAGCCCGGCGGCGTCATTTTCATACAATCTGACGAAAAATCTGACGGGTCAAATATATTTGACCGTAAGTATTCTGCACCGCCGGCTCTGTGCGGTATTGCCTAAAGGAGGGGCTCGGATTTCTGCTGACCTTTGAGCATCTGATTGACACGAGTGCGGAGAGCGGTCTCTGTTTCCGCCCGATCAGTCCGGCGCTCGAAACGAAAATGTATATCATCTGGAAAAAGTATCAGGTATTTCCGCCGATCGCGGAGCTGTTTCTGAGACGGCTGAAGGAGGAATAACGCTGATCGCCGGAATTGCAGCTCCGTACAGGAAATCGGGATATCACCGGTGATTTCAGAACCGGGTATCGAAAGCGTCCGGCACATGAAACAATCTGATACAGCAGTCAGCTCCCTCGCTCAAAGCACAATGCTTTTCCGGGGGAGCGTTTCTGATACGGAGAACGATCAGACAGGCACTTTGCTGAAATTAACAGAAAATATAAAAAATCACATAAATATTCTTGACTATCAGGCAAAAAGATAGTATAATATTGATGTCCCAACTATCTCTTGAAGATATCTGCTTGTCTTTTTGC
>CAMOOV010000058.1 GCA_946621745.1 uncultured Ruminococcus sp. | reverse complement strand
TGTCGCCCTTCAAGGATTTTTAACGCAGTCACCGGCAAAATTTGACGAAAAGACATGCATGAATCCCTATGTGGACAGGTTCTCAATACAGCAAACTGAAAACGGTACCCCCGCTTGGACTAATAATCCGACGGGGGATTGTTATTTTCTTCTGTTCCGGTTATGTGCGGGGATAATGTGTTTTATTGTATATCTTTTTCCTGAAGATTTGTGATAATTCTGATAAATGCACTTTTTATCAGTGACCTATGAATCATGATTCAGCTGTATTCAGTCATATTCGATAACAAAGCAAAAGCACTCTAATTTGCCTTTCAGCATGATAGAGTGCTTTCTTTTTGGATTGAATCAGATGTTTGCCAGGATCATGCCGAACATTTTGCGGATATCCAGCAGTGTCAGAATACCGTCTGCATCAAGGTCTGATTTGCGGATCAAATCTGCGGACGGAAGCTGGTCGGCAGCGAGATCCTCCGCGATCAGCCGCGACATCAGCACAGCATCCGCAACGGTCAATTTGCCGTCGCCGTTCAGATCACCGTTTGTAGGAGTCTGCGGGATCTCGGATACCGTTGTACTCGTTTCTGCCGCTGTTGATGTTGTTGTAACCGGAGCCGTAGATGTTGTCGTCACCGGAGTTGTTGTTGTCGTGATTGGAGCGGTCGAAGTCGTTGTTCCGGTCGGATCTGTCGGGATGATAATAGGGGGGGAGACAGTAACTCTTGTCGTCGTTGTAGTGCTGGTCGAAATGCTTGTTGTCGTAACGGCCGTTGTAGTGACAAGGGAGGGGATGATGCCGATCGACTCAAAGCGGTAGCCGTATTTATTGGCGTATTCCTCCAGCTTCGATCCGCTGTAAGCGCGGATGACACCGTTGTAATACTCCACTCTCTTGCCCGTTGTTTCATCGGTGATCCGGCCGTTGCAGATCGCACGCGGAGTATCGTTGATCCGGCAGTCGGGATTCAGAACCGTCACGGAGCGCAGCTTCGGATCATCATGGAACACCGCCGATTCAATATGATCGACCTTCTCCGGAATAACGATCTCCTCCAGTGACTCGCAGCCGGCAAATGCATAATCGCGGATCTCTTCAAGACCTGCCGGGAGCGTGATATGATTCAGCTTTTTGCAGTTCACAAACGCTTCATAGCCGATCTTTTTCAGAGACTCAGGAATCACGATTTCCCTGAGCGAAGAGCAATTTTCGCACATTGAGGTCGGGAGCTCTTCAATGCCCGCAGGCAGTTTCAGCTCGTCAAGCACCGGGCAGTCCTGGAAAGCAAAGGCGTCCATTTCGGCTTTTGATTTGGAAAGATCAATGCGATACAGCTTCCGGCAGTCATCAAAGGCGAACTGCCCAATCATTTCCAGTCCGTCCGGCACATTGATATACGCCGGATAATCCGAATCGTGGAATGCCTTATCGCAGATCTTTTTGACGGTCGAAGGAATTGTGTATTCCGAACGCACCTTCGCGGACGGATAGATAATCAGTTCCGTCTGATCTTTATTGAACAGAACGCCGTCGATCGAGGAAAAGACTTCGTTGTCCGGATCAACATTGATCTCCGCAAGGGTATCCTGATAGCTGAAAAGCGATAGGTCGATGACCTTGACGGTTTTCGGGATATTCAGAACGCGAAGGCTGTGCGGGAATGTATCGGTATCCGCCAATGCCAGCTCCGTGACGGGCTTGCCTTCGATCTTCTCCGGAATCGTGATGACGCTTTTGCTCGGTGTCGCCGTATTCAGATTGCTGATGACAATTTCATCATTTTTGACAAGGTAGGTGAGGTTTTCGGAATACGGACTCGTCTGGATCGGTGTCAGAGCGGGAATCTGCGAAAGATCATCACTTGTGATCGCGGTGAATTTCACATTGAATGCCGCGGCAAATTCTTCGGCAAGGGAGCCCGCATAGCCGCAGACCTCCTCCAGCGCATTGAATTTTTCATCGCCCGACCATGTGATCTCGCATTCCGGATTCATGAAAAATACGCGGCGGAGTGCCGGTGCAGCAGCAAGATTCGCTGCACGCGCTCTGTTCGATTCAACAACCAGCTCCTCCATTTCGGTCAGATACGCGAGCGAGGTATAGGAATACACATACTCATTGCCGGTGGTCGTGACGCGCTTGTCGTGATAATGGCCGAAGAAGCACGGATCAACCGAACTGTAACCGTCCTTTGCGTTTGCCGGAATTGTGACCGGAGCAAGATTCGTGCAGCCCTTGAATGCATTGGATTTGAGCTTTTCCAGTCCGTCAGGGAGTGTGATTGAAGTGAGCGAGATGCAGTCCGTGAACGCATCGTCCCTGATCTCCTTGACGCTTTCCGGAATGCTGATCCGTTTCAGGCAATCGCATCCGTAAAACGCGGCCTTGTCGATCACCTTCAGATCGTTCGGCAGGACGACCTCCTCAAGATAATTGCAGCCCTCAAAGCATCGGCTGTCGATCTCGACGCCCTCCGGAATGGAGATCGTATGCAGGCGGTAGCATTCTCTGAATCCGGTGATGCGTCTGACCGGTACTCCGTCGATCTCGGACGGAATCTCGACTTCATGCGGCATCTCATCCGTATAGCCGTTGATGGCAATGAGCGGATTCTCCTGCTCTTTGTCCTGATAATCGTAGTAAACACGGTAGCGCATACCGTTGTAGGTCGGCACAGTCGTCGTTGTGACGGCAGTCGTTGTGACAGGATCGGTCGTCGTGGGAACGGTGATCGTCACCGGTGCAGTTGTGACGGTCTGCGTTGTGGTCGTCGGTCTTGTCACGGTCGTAGTCGGCTCGGTGCGGGATGTCGTGACTGTCGTAGTCGTAACAGTTGTTGTCGATGTGGTTGTGGTCGTAGTGGTCGTGGTCGGCGTTGTGGTAATATAGGACGGCGCTGCGCCGAGCGACTCGAATGCAATGCCGAAATTCTCAGCAAATTTCTGCGCCGTGGAATTGTCATAGCCGTGAATGATACCCTTGAACGGCGGCTTTGCGTATTTGTCATTCGTGTAGACCACGGATTTGTCCATCGGGATCTCGCAGTAGGGATTCAGGAATGTGAGATTGCCGAGCGACTGAACCTCCGAGAATGCATCTTTCTCGATCGTCGTGACGCTCTCCGGCAGGATGAGATCCGTAAGCGCAGTACAGTTTCCGAAAGCATGACCTTCGATCGTGGTCAGCGTTTCCGGCAGTGTCAGCTCCGTCATTCCGGAGCAGTTATAGAACGCAAAGCCGGAAATCGTTTTCAGTCCGGCAGGCAGTTCGATCGTTTTCAGCGATTTGTCTCCGGTAAACAGATCCTTGGGGATCACGGTCATACCGGCAGGCAGCTTGACAGTCTCCAGTGCATAGCAGCTATCCAGAGCATATGCGCCGATGCGATCACCGACACGATCCGGAATCTCAATGGATTTCAGCGCGTGATTCCCGGAGAATGCAAGGCCGCCGATCTCCTCCAGCGTTTCCGGAAGTGTGATACGCTCCACCGTTTTGAGCTTGCTGAATGCTTCCGATGCAATGCGGACAACACCCTCCGGAACCGTTATGGATGTGATATTCTCGTTGTGGTAATCATCAAAGCAGTATTCCCCGATGATCTTCACGCCGTCCGGAATCACAACATCTCCCTCACAGGGCGATGCATCGACCAGAATCTGATTGATGACGGTGAGCGGGCCGTTCTCCTTCAGCGAATCCATAAACGGTGTATATTTGAATGCGTGGCCGCCGATGTCAGTGACCGTTTCGGGAATTGTGATGCTGCCGAGCTTTGAGCAGCCGAAGAATGCGGAGGAACCAATCGCCGTGACGCTGTCGGGGATTACGACGGATTCCAGCTTTGTGCAGTTTGCAGCAAGGCGTGACGGGAGCGTCGCAACACCGTTCCCGATCGTGAGCGCAGTCAGGGATTTGCATTCTTCAAACGCCCCGTCGCCTATTTCTGTGACGGATGCAGGAATATCGACTGCCGTCAGACCGGTCTTTTCAAATGCATAGCGGCCGATGCTTGTCAGCGTCGAGGGGAGTGTGATCTCAGTTATCGCAGCATCCTGCGCGAAAGCATTTTCGCCGATCGCTGTCAGACCTTCATTCAGAACGACAGCCGCAAGCGCAGTATCTTCAGCAAATGCTTTATTTCCGATCGTCTGAACAGATGCAGGAATCGTGATCGACTGCAATGCCGCGCATTTTGTAAAGCAGGAATCGCCGATTGAAGTGACGGAATCCGGTATCTCAAACGAAGTCAGCATTTTACACTCGGTGAACAGTCCGGCAGGGAGCGATTCAATGCCGTTCTCAACAGTTGCGGATTCCAGCGCATAGCAGTTCATGAATGCCGATGTGCCGAGCTCCTTGACGGTCGCGGGGATGACGATGCTTGTCAGCCTCGAATTGAATTTGAATGCATCCGAGCCGATTGTTTCCACCGTCGAGGGAATCGTCAGCTCCGTTTCTTTCGCGCCGTAAAAAGCGAGGGTGCCGATTGTTGTCAGACCTTCATTCAGGCGGATCTCCTCAATCATCGGGCAGTAGCCGAATGCGGTGCGTCCGACCTCCCGCACAGAGTCAGGGAGATACACGGATTTCAGCACATCGCAGTCATAAAACGCGTGCTCGCCGACTGTCACGAGATGCTCCGGCAGTGTCATCACAGAAAGCGCTTTCTGCTTCTGGAATGCATTTATGCCGATTGCCGTGACGGGCAGGCCGCCGATCTCCGACGGGAAAACGAACTCCTCCGGCAGCTGTTCGGTTGCGCCGGTGAGCGTGATCTGACCGTCTGCTTCCGTATAATTCAGAATGCCCTCGGTCTGCACGGCAGGTGCCGGATCTGCGGCAGATGCAGTCATGCTGAACAGCGGCTCCGGTGACGGAATACCGGTCAGCGTGATGCACATTGCGCACAGAAGTGCCGTACTTTTATGCTTCATCATTGATACCACATCCCTTCTTGATTTTGTGCATTTTGCAGCAGAATAATTATATCATATTAATCTTGATTTGTCTATGCAATCAGTAAAAAAATCAGTCTGAGGCTTGTATTTTTGGCGTTTTATCTACATTTTATCAATCAGCAATCAGATTGCCTCTGCACACACTCTGTTAAATACTTCCAAATAATTTGAACAATATTGCGCTGGATTTGCTGCTGCACAATGGCGCAAAAAGCAGCCCGTCTGCAAGCGGATTGCTTCCCGCATATTCTATAGGCAACACCGCACAAAGCCCGCCTGACGACCGGAGCCCGGCTGGCAGCTTGGCAGCGCATCTGCTTGCTTTTTTTCCGTCATCTTGCACGAAAACTCCTTGCCGGGCGTCATTTTCATACAATCTGACTGCGGATCTGCACCGCCGGCTCTGTGCGGGTGACTTCGAGAATGCGCGTGTTTGCAGGCGTGCTGACAGAAATGCCGGAAGACGGCAGCGATTATGTGAAATGACAAATGAGCCGTGCGGATTTATGATGATCGTATGGGCGGGCAATGTTATACCCGTTCCAGCTCTTCCAGCAGATCCGTCGGGATATGCCGCGGCCCGCGCACCGATACGATGCCGTGATCCTGTAACCGCACGAGCGGAAACTGCTCCGGCGGATAGCGGCGCAGCAGGCGCATCCGCATGACCGTATCCATGTGCAGCCCGCCCTGATCGTAATGATACGGGAGATTGATCTCGGTCACAGCGCAGGCGTAGGTCACTGCACCGATCGGTTTTCCCTCGTAGATATACACAGTATCTCCCACGATAAATTTGCCGCTTTGCTTCCAGAGCGTTTCGCCCGTGACGGCAAGTGTTTTTGAGAGATCCTCATATTTCGGATTCGCCGGAACGAGCCATTCCGTCGGCTCCGTGCGCTGCTTTGCAGATTTTTGTCCGGCCAGTGCATAGCTCGCCCGCAGCGCCGCCGTGACGCGTTCCGTCTCTACGCTGCCGTCCAGCAAGACCGTGAGCCAGCTGTTCTTGTTCATGTGATATGCCGGAAAGAAGCCCTTCTGCCGCAGCACCGAGCCGAGCATCATCGGATCACACCGGACATTGAGCATATCGCAGACCGTATCGTCCGGCAGGCCGAGCTTTGCTTTGGATACCTGCATGATAAGCCCGTACCATTTGCCGTTCGGATTGCGCAGCACGGCAGCATCGGGCGTGCGTGCCCAGAGATGCTCCGGATTGGTTTGATACTGCTCCGCCGCAAACCGCAGAACAGATTCCTTTGATGCATATTCCTTTGCCATATTTCCTCCTGTATTCAGACCGGCCGCCGGCCTGCATTCCGCAGTCCTGCGACAGTCTCCGTCACCGTGCGGATCATATAGCCGATCTCGTCATCTGTGATCTCCGTTCCGATTGTCAGCCGCAGTGAACCGCGTGCAAGCTGTGTGCTTCTGCCGATTGCCCGCAGCACATGGCTCGGCTCTGCGGAACCGGATGCACAGGCGCTGCCGGAGGATGCGCAGATTCCCGCCTCAGAGAGCAAAATCAGCAGCGTTTCGCCCTCGATCCCGTCAAAGCTGAAATTGACATTTGACGGCAGCCGCCGCGCCGGATCACCGTTGAGAAAACTGTCCGGTATCTCGCGCAGTCCTGCAATCAGGCGGTCACGGCGCCGTGTCAGGATTTCTGCATCGTCCGCCATTTTCCGAACGGATTCCGCGAGCGCAGCCGCCATACCGGCAATCGCGGGGAGATTCTCCGTGCCGGCACGGACACCGCGCTCCTGTCCGCCGCCGCAGATCAGCCTTGCGGGGCGGATTTCCTTTTTTGCATACAGGAGGCCGATGCCCTTCGGTCCGTGGAATTTATGTGCAGAGAGCGATAGCAGGTCGATCTGCTGCGCCTTGACATCAATCGGCAGATGTCCCGCCGCCTGCACCGCATCCGTATGGAACAGCACGCCGCGCTTACGGCAGATTGCACCGATCTCCGTGACCGGCTGGATCGTTCCGATCTCATTGTTCGCGTACATCACAGAGACAAGCGCCGTATCCGGACAGATCGCCGCCTCGACCTGCTCTGCGGAAATGATGCCGCTTTCCGGCACATCAAGCAGCGTGATGCGAAAGCCTTCCTGCCGGAGCGCATCGAGCGTCCGCAGGATCGCGTGATGCTCAAATGCCGTAGAAATGATATGCTTTCTGCCGGATGCCGCACCGACCGCAGCCGCAGTCCGGAGCGCCTGATTGTCCGATTCGCTGCCGCCGGAGGTGAAGATGATCTCTCTTGCCTCCGCGCCGAGACAGCCTGCAATCTGCCGTCTGGCGTTTTCCAGCAGCCGCTTGGCATCCTGTCCGGCCGCGCAGACCGAGGACGGATTGCCGTAGTATTCCCGAAAGCAGGGCAGCATGGCTTCGAGTGCCGTTTCACTCAGTTTTGTTGTCGCTGCATTGTCCGCATAGATCATTCAGATTCCTCCAATACAACGCGAAGCCCGCAGGATCGCGGGATCACTGCGGGCTATATACGCAATCAGAATTTCACGGTACGCGGCGGCGCAGTGAACGAGCTGAACACGGCCTCCGCATCCCTGAAATACAGCACCTCGGTATTGTCGTCCTCCGCAGAATACATCGACTGCAAAGAGGGGTACTGATCCAGCATATGCTTTTTTGCTTCGATGCGTTCATCGCGGACGAGCGTTCCGGAAACGCGCAGCCATGTGCCGTTCATGAATGCACAGATCTCCGCCTTCGGATTGGCCTGAAGCTGCTTTGAAACATCCTTTCGCTTGCCAGTCTGGATATAGAGCTTTCCCTCAAAGAGGTCAACCGTTCCGAACGGCCGCACACGCGGCTGATCGCCTTCGACCGTCGCGAGATAATAGGTTTCTGCCTTTTTCAGAAATTCATAAACTTCCTGCATGGTATCCGCTCCTTTACGCATTCGTCTCCGCTGCGGTCATGCCGCCCATTTCATAGAACAGCCGCTCGATCGCGAGCGCACTGCCGGCGCGGTAGGATTCGGTCTTGTCCACACTGCTGAACCGCAGCTGGATCGCGTTTTCGTCACCGGTCAGCGACAGGAGCAGCGCATTCAGCTTGTCATGTGTTTTCTGTGAGATGCGGAAGCTCTGGAGCGTCACGCAGCGGACATCATAGACCATGCACAGATTGTAGATCAGATGCGCGAGCCCTTCCAGCGTATACTCATAGATCTCCGTGACCTTTTCATCGCCCGCATCATATGCCGCATTCAGCTCGTCCATGTTCATCTCTCTGCCGGTCACCGCAGCCGCTTTCGCGAGCAGTGCAGCGCGTGTCTGCTCTGCATGAACCGAGCCGGCCGGATATCCCTCACAGGCCGCGCCGCCTGCACGGATCACAACTCTGTCAACCGAGGAGGTATCCTTGCCGTAGCCGCCGAGCAGCTCATTGTTATAGACCGTTACGGTGTGGAACTTCTGTCCGGAATAGACGAGAAGCTGATTTGATGTGCTGCTGTCGGTATAGTCGATGCCGGCGAGCGCATAGAGACTGATCGCACTTTCCGCCAGTACCGGAATGCTCAGCTCCATTTCCAGCAGATAGCAGAGCTTCTCAAAGGTCGCGAAGCCGTCGCGGATTTCGGCGCGCAGCACATCCCAGCGCGACGGCACAACGCCGACGCCGAGACCGAGAATCTGCTTGGCGCTGACCGAATGCTTCTTCATGAGCTCCTTGCAGCTCTTGACAATGAACTGCACGATCTCCTCCGCCTTAGTCTGGCCGCCGATCTCGAAGTAGCGGTTGTCGATGCCCTGATTCGTCAGATCCGAAAGGCCGATGCTGACGCTTGTCTCATTGACGACTGCGCCCAGCACGAACCGGAATTCCGGATTGATGCGGATCATGGTCTTTTTTCTGCCCTTTTTCTTCGGCTCATGCTGGTTTTCTGCCGGTGTACTGGTATCCTCAAGGATATTCTGCGCGATCATCTGATTTGTGATGATTGTCACGGCAGCCCGCGTCAGCGAAAGCTGTGCGGCGATGTCCACACGCGCCAGCATTCCCGCCCGCCGGATTGCGAGCAGTATCTGTTTTCTGTTTCTTCTCTTTAAGTCAAGCTTGCTGATTCCTTTGGTATCCATTGCAGTATTCTCCCTCACTTTTTTTCTTTTTGATGTCTGTCGCTTGATTGTCGTACTGACCGCCGGCAGCTCCGGCGGATGTTCAATCTGGACAAAATGTCGTATTATCTGGATAATTGCCCACACTTACACAATAATTATACAATCTAAATATGAACGAATCGTAAAGCCGGTGTGAAGTATCTGTAAAAGTTAATCTTTTTTGCGGTTTATTTTCACCGAATCTGCTTTGTTTTCATGCTGTTATGAAAAGATCGAGGCGATCGGCCCGCAAATCTGCATCGTCAGCGGAAAGACATAGATGACGGCAATGATGATCCAATAGGCCGCCTGCACCAGCATCGCCGATCCCCGCCCGAAGGCTGCTGTCATGCGCGCCGGCAGTTTTTTGCGCAGCAGCAGAAATACAATCGCCGCAATCAGTCCGATCCCGCCGAGCAGAAGCCCCGTCCGCAGTCCCTGCACGCTGAACCGCACCTGAACGGTACTTTTGCCCTTCGGCACCCGCACGCCGATCTGACAGGAATTGACGCGGTAAACCTCTGCCGGTTCGCCGTTCACTTCCGCGGAAAAGCCTTCATCATACGCGGCTGCAAGCAGGAGCGTTTTCGGCGCGTCTGTCTCGCATTCCGCCGTATATACGCCCTTGTCATATTGCAGCGCAGCGCCCTTGACCTTTTTCATCGCTTCTGCTGTCCTTGCAATATCAATGCCGAAGACGCCGAAGCTCTCACACTCGAAATCGTTCAGGACCTTTATGCTGATGACAGCATAGCTGCCGTTCGGCTCGCCGAGAAAGACGAAGCCGTTGTTGTTGTTATCCGGATAGCTCACAGCGGCATCATGGCCGTTGATCCGGACGGTGACGGCACCATTCTGCGGGGTGCGAAGCTCAGTGCCTCTTTGCGAATAGAGGTCAAAATAGAGCGCCTGATGCGACGGCACAAAGACGGAAAACCGGATCTCGGCATCCTGTAGCGGATTCTGACGCTTGCAGCGGACAGTGCCGTCCGGCTCGGTTTGCAGATCGACATTGTGCATAGCCGTCGGCTTGTATTCCGTGATGAGATCCGATGTACCGAGCATCTGCTCTGCGAGGTATTGCTGCACCGCAATGCGGCTTCCCCGCGGCAGTTCTGCAATTTCCTTTGGCTCCGCATCGCTGTAAAGCACCGGCGGAACCGTCAGCTCTGTCTGGACCATTGAGAGCTTTTCGCCTGTAAACAGCGGCTGTGTCCAGCTCGGAAATTCGAAGGACTGACCGAGCTGATACTGCACATTCCAGAGCGCATCCGAAAGGACGGTGCCGCCGGTCGAATTGACCTCCATCCAGTAGGAGCTGTAGCCGAGCCGCTTCACGCCGTACATGAAATCCTCGCGTGTCAGCGAGGTATAATGCGCCAGCGTGGGATAGCCGATCGCGCCGATCATATTGGCATGGGCATATTTTTTCGTCATGCGCACCCGCGCCGTTCTGTCCTCCGGCTGTACGGCATCCGCCGCTTCGACCGTCTGGTTGTACAGCGTATCGGGATTGGCTGCCTTGCCGAAATAGACATCATACTGGAAAACGAATTCGCCGAGGAACACGATGCAAAGGAAGATCATTGCAAATCTGCGGGTGATGCCGCCGCGCCGCCGCAGGATCAGCAGAAACGCATAGGCAAGCGTCATCGCGGTCATCATCATCAGCATCCGCAGTGCCGCACCGACATCCACCCAGAGCGTCTTTATATAGGAATAAAGCCCTTCATGCAATACAAAATGCAGCAGCAGGCCGACACCGGCAGCGAGCAGCGCTGCTGCGGTCAGCAGTGCGGCAGACCGGAATTCGGTCTTCTCCGGCTGTCCGCTGCGGTCTGCCTCGGTCAGCTGTCTGCCGGCGAGCGTCAGCAGCAGCAGAATCGGGATCATACCCCAGCGCAGCGGAAATGCCTGATAGCTGCCGCCGTGCCACATAATGTTGATCGGATCCAGCAAAGCCGCCAGTCCCAGCAATATGCAGAGCCCGCGGTCACGCCGCCGCGAGACTGTATTTTTCGTCCCGCGCATCCAGAGCGGAATGATCGCCGCATAGCACAGACAGGTGCAGCCGATCACATTCGCCTTGTCGCCGAGATGATTGAAGAGATATGCGTTCATGAGAACGTGCATGACGCTGGTTGTCCGCGCAGACTGCATCACCTGAATAAACGACGGCAGCCAGACGAATGCAGTCAGACAGGCAGCGAGCAGACTGCCCAGAATAAACCTGCCTGCGACCTTTCCGCGCCGCTCCTCCGGCACCGTGATGCGCAGCGAAACAGCCATGTAGATCAGAATGAACAGCACGAGCATATAGCCGAGATAGAAGCACATGATCATCATTGCGGAGAGCGAGAGGATATAGGGCAGCGGCTTTGCCTTCTTCAGCAGCAGACGCATCGAGATCATCAGCAGCGGCATCATTGCCATGATATCGAGCCACATCAGATTCTGATAATAGAACAGCCCGTAGCCGCAGCAGCCGTATATCACGCCGAGCAGGATCTGGAGCGGTACCGAAATATCGCGGATCCGGAAGCGCATCCATGCGGCGGCCGTTCCGGCGGACAGCGCCAGCTTAACGATAACCAGCAGTACGACCAGCATATTTGCGGGGATGTCAGTCACAAGCGTCAGCAGTGAGAGCGGATTGCTCAGAAAGAAAAAGAAGACCGCATAAAACCGCATACCGCCTGCATCAAGCTGCGAAAACGCGATTGTTTCGCCGCTTTGCACGATTCGTTTGAACTGCATCAGCAGCGGAACTGCCTGCTGCTCCATATCGCACCAGACGATCGTATTGCTGCCGCACGGGAAAATGCCGTAGAGCAGATTCAGGAGCATGAAGAGTCCGAATGTCACCAGCACCGCAGCGAGCGGCGGTGCCGATGCACGGAACAATCGTTTGATTTTGGTACTTTCCATAACATTTATATCATATCATAAATAAAATCAAAAATCAAGCGTTTTCATGATTTTTTCACAATCAAGCCATGAATTGTTGAATACTTGCTATTTACGAAACAAATCCGGATGCACATAGCGCCGGCGGCCGGCAGTCTTTTTTCCGAACTGGATCGCCTTTGCCGGACATCGGTTGATGCAGCCGGAGCAATGCGAGCAGTGCGGCTTTACCCAGACCGGACGGCCTTCCTTCATGCGGATCGCCTGCTCCGGACAGTTCCGCGCACAGAGTCCGCAGCCTGTGCAGCTGTCCTCCGCAAAGAACAGTCTCGTGACTGCGCATTTGCGGTAGAGCGGCAGCATCAAACGCGCCATCCGGCTGCTGCGCACCGGCCGGATCCGCTTTTCGTCGAGTGCTTTTCGCACTTCTGCAAGCATTTTTGCGCCCTTTTCCAGCTGCGACTTTTCCTGCTCCGGCGTGCAGGTCTGCATGACGGTGATCGCATTGTTCGGCATCGGAATTGTTTCCGCATAATGCAGCGGAATGCCGTGTTTTTTCAGCTCATCGGCAAGCAGTCCGGCGCAGGATGAACGGTCGCCGCCGCAGGTGACGACGGTAAAGGTATAGCCGTTTCCGCGCAGCTCCAGCGACTGCACAAAATCGTATACGACGGTCGGGAGCGTTCCGCAGTACACAGGAAACACAAAGCCGACGCGCTCCTTTTTCTGCCGGGTATATGTAAACTGACCGCTGTTCCGCGCTTTAGCCATGTCAATGAGCGCTTCGCCCTCCAGCGCGAGCTGTTTTGCGGCTGCGAGGGAATTGCCGGTGCCTGTAAAATAAAAAATCATATAGATCCGCCTTTCCGTATTATATTGACTGATCGGGAAGAATACGCTGTTCCATATTATAGCACAGATGCATAGAAAATGCAAGATTCTGCATATTCAGCGCATAGAATCGCGGATGCATCCGACAGGCTTCGTGCGGATTTGCAGAGCATGGAAAACCGCCGTCCGGAGCGGAGCCGAACGGCGGTGCGGGGATTATGCATCGGGGCTGCGCGGTTCTCTGCGAATGCGGAAAACCATGCGGAGTAAGCCGGCAAGCAGCCGCGGGCTGCGGACGACGACAACTTTCATACTGCACCCCTCCCGTTCCGTGATGATACAGTATATGCCATGCTGTAAAAAGTGTGCCGGTTTTTGGTTCCGCAGGGGGATGGATTTCTGGTATTCAGTTTGTGTTGATTGTATGATTTTCGTTTGAGCGTATCCGCAGGGTGCGAGGGGGAACCATAAGAGAGGGGAGAGACAAGCGCCGCGATGCGGCTTAGTCTCTCCCCTCTCTTAAGGTTGCCCCCTCGCGCTCCCCTTCCTTATCTCTCCTCTCTCCAAGTTCCGTCAAATTTGCCTTGACCGTTTTTACAGGCTTCACTTGTACCCTGCGCTTTGCGAATTCGCCGTACACTGGCTATGCTCCCGGTGCGCTGAATATCAGTTCGTTTCAGTCACTTTACAAAAGCTGCGAACAGCAGCGTGTTCCTGTATGATTGGGTATGTGAGCGCGACCGTGCCTTTAGCAAATTGGAGGCCGGCACTGCCGGCGGCACTGCCGACCCGCAGGGTGCGAGGGGGACCCATAAGAGAGGGAAGAGACAAGCGCCGCGATGCG
>CAMOOV010000057.1 GCA_946621745.1 uncultured Ruminococcus sp. | reverse complement strand
GACCGCAGCGAGACTGCCAGATGAAGGCTTTCGGAATAAGTGACATTGGGATTGTCTTTCAGCAACTCATTCACCTTGCCCTCGGCGTATTCCGCATCGGTCAGCTTCGGCGAGATATACACGTTCCAGTGCGGGAACATCTCATTCAGAGCTTTGATCCATTCCGAGATACCGGCTTCTCCGGTGTTGATTTCCTGACCGCCGCCGACCAGACAAATGATCGTCGCCCAGTCCTCGCGCTGATCGAGCGACCAGATCAGGAATGCAGCCTCCGACATCGGAAAATTCGGCACTTTCAGCTTGTTGCCGTATGTTCCGCCGCGTTTCAGATAATCAGCCAGACGCTTGTGAGTCCATGAACGCTGCGCCTCGTCGAAGATCGCAACGTGCTCAACCTCACCGAATCCGGCGCGCTCCATTTTCACGGCCTTTTCGGGATCTATTTCAAGAATACCGTCAACGACCGGATTTTTGATCTTTGCAAGCATATTGTCACGGTAACGGTGAATCATCTGAATGGATTTTCCGACCTCGCGGCGGGAATCGGTCTTGTTCTTTTTGATATTCTGCTCGCGGCAGCGCTCATAGTTATCCCTTGCCAGTGCTTCGGTCAGCACCGCAACAAGCGGGCCGTTGCCGGAAAGATACACCGCACCTTCGTCCGCGGCCGGCTCATCATGTCCCTGATAGGTCTGCTTGATTGCAACATCCAGACCGACCAGCGTCTTACCCGCGCCGGGAACACCTGTCACAAAGCAGATGCTTTTCTTCTGCTGCGCTTTGCTCTCATGGATCACATCCAGAATATAGGCGATCGTCCGGTCGGTATACACCTGATCGGCTTCGTGCCGCGTGATGTTTTCGACGGAATGGCTCTCATACAGCGATCTGGCAGCCTCGATGATCGTCGGTGTCGGGGCGTACGGGCTGATAATCCAGCGGCTGTCAACCGACGATTCGTTCGGATACGTTTGCAGCACAACGGAAATCACATCAAACAGTCCTGCTTCGCCTGTTACCAGCGGATTCACGACTTTATCGTCATACACAGACATCTGTACGACCGACGATGCGTTCCGATATTTCGTCGCAATCAGAATCGGAACAATGATATGCTCCTGACTGATTTTATGGAAGTTTTTCAGGTCTAACGCGTAGTCAAGCACCTGATCGACGTCCGCTTCCAGAATCTGCGATTCACCCACCTTGAATTCGAGACAGAAGATGATGCCACGCAGAAGCAGCACCACGTCAATGCGCTTGCCGAGCCGCGGAATGTCATATTCAAATATGATCCGGCCATCATGATCCAGCCGGCGCACGAGCTCCCGCATGATCGAGATTTCGCCTTTCCATGCATCGCGCGTCGTTGTGCGCGCGTCGCCGTGGTAGTGATCACATAGAAGTCCGAGAATTGCGTTCTCATCTTCGCGCAGGAAATCCGAAAAACTGTTATGATATAGGCAGCGCGTGCTTTCGTTCATGACGGTCATCTCCTTTGACAGTGTGTTATGTATACAGTAAACAATCCGCACACCGACTGTCTGACCGTCGATGTCAAAACTGTGCGCAGATGCTGGGTTTAGGACTGCGCAGCACTTACCGCCTGGTCGATCAGTCGTACCGGGAAAAACAGCCGCTGCGGGTCCTGCGCTTCGGGACAACCTACCGGATTGTCACGAAATCTATTCTGACTCTTGTATACGGTAATACAGGAGGCTGATCGAAATGGCCACGATCACATCAAAACAGCGAGCAAACGGTCTGGTATACTATATAGTGTATAACCATACCGAAGAGGACGGAAGCAGAAAACAGAAATGGATCCGCTGAAACTCTTTACATGATGCCCGTCTGCTGCTGCCGGAAGTCGAAGACTATGAACGCCGAAACCTGATCTATTCGATTCCGCAGGAAAACCGACGATACCGAATTGCAGCCAAGGCTAGAAAAGCACCCTCCGAAATCGGTGCCGGGATTACCGTAAGGCAGCTGATCATGGAATACATGGATCACCGTTGCAAAAACGGATTTTGGGAAGCAGCGACCTGTCAATACAATGAATCACTCAGCAAAAACTATATCTATCCTTATATCGGGGACTATCTGATTGTCAAGATCCAGCCGCGGGATCTGCAGCTTTTCTATGACGATCTTCCTAATCATGAGGCTGTGCGGCAGCGAAAAAAAGATTCGGTCACAAAAGACACCAAACGCGCAGTAAGAGAGATTCACAAGATCATCCGTCCTGCATTTGCCTATGCTGTCAATCTTGGCTATATCAAGTACAATCCGGCGAACGATCTGGAACTGCCGAAGCTGGAAGCGAAAAAGCGTGCGCAATGGACGGAGGAAGAAGTGAAAAAAGCAATTTCGTTATGTGAAGATCCGGATTTGCTGCTGATGATGCAGGTGATGTACTGTGCCACAGCCCGCAGCGGTGAGCTGTTCGGCTTGCAATGGAAATGCGTCCACATTTTCGAAAAGGATGCAGAGCGTCCTTACATCTATATCGACAAGGAACTTGCACGTCTCGGAAAAGAAAGTATCGAATCTACAGATACTGTCGTCTATCTCACCTTTCCGGCAATCAGCCCGAATCAGAAAACGCTGCTTGTCCTGAAAAAGCCCAAGACTGAAAGCAGTGTCCGGATAATCTATATTCCTTTCTCACTGGCTGAAAAGCTGCGGGAACACAAGAGAGCGCAGGATGAGCTGCTTTCAATGAGCGATTATCCGCGCTATGATATGGTCTTTTGCCACGATAACGGCAGACCGATCAGTGATGACACGATGCTGAAACGGTTCAAGCGGCTGATACAGGAGCATGGTCTCTGTCAGGTCGATCCGTATTCGCTCCGGCATTCCGGCGCAACGGCTAAGCTTCGTGCCACGCGGGACATCAAAGCAGTGCAGGGTGACATGGGACACAGTTCGACGGAAATGCTGTTGAATGTCTACGCAGATATTGTTGATGAGGAACGGCAGAAGCTGGCAGCGCACATGGAGAGTAATCTGTATGCAGATTCGCTATCTGATGAAGCACGCAATCCTGATCCGGACGGAGAGAAAGAATGACGAAAAACGGCTGATTGTTAGCGGATTCTGCTCTGCTTAACGGTCAAACAGTAGTTATGTTAGCGGATGATTGAACGATATCCGCCTGTGCCGAAAGACCTTCGACGCAAATCCAGATCAGCAGCTCATTTCATTTAAAATATTCGTTATGATATGATAAATCAGCAGAAACATGTGAAAATTCGCGCATTTCCGCTGACGCAGAGCGCCCCGGACTGGAATCGAACCAGCGGCGTTTCGCTTAGGAGGCAGAAGGCCCATATCCAAGATCGTCCATTTCGTCTGAAATGGGCTTTTTTATTGGTTTTACGGGCTTTTGTCCAATCTAAAATACGCATTTTCGTCTGTATAATCCATTCAGTTTTTCTGATTGCTGGCAGTTTGCTGGCGGATTTGCTGGCACTTTTTGCTGGCAGATTATGCATCGCCTATTCTGTTTCAAACGATTGAAACGGAGGAAGAAATCATGTATACGACCGGAATCCCGACCTGTGACCAGCTGAGAGAAGTCGCCTTTACCGGCAATGTGATACCACAGAACTGGTACCGCATTTTTGTCAAGTCTGACCTGAAGCACCCGAAACCGCATCTACTGGCGATCAATATCCTCGCGGACATCGTCTACTGGTACCGTCCGCGCGAAATCCGTGACGAGGGCAGCGGTCAGGTGATCGGTTATCAGAAGAAGTTCCGGGACGACTTGCTCCAGCGCAGCTATGTGCAGATCGCGGAGCAGTTCGGCTGCTCATCCGGTCAGGCAAAGGATGCAATCGTGTTCCTTGAGGAGATGGGAGTGGTGCGCCGCGAGTTCCGCACGCTGCGGTCAAACGGCATGGTTTATGCGAATGTCCTCTACCTCGCGCTCGATGTGGAACGCCTGAAAGCGCTCACCTACCCATGTGGCGAAATTTCACCGGACGGGTGTCCTGAAAAATCGGGCGGGGCATCTGACGAAATTTCTGATACCCCTGTGTCGGAATTTCGAGGGGGGTGTGCCGAAATTTCCACACACCCCTATGGGAAATTTCCCCGGACAAATACAGAGATTACTACAAAGACTTCTACAGAGATTTCTATCCATCCATCTTCGCGCGGCGAAGATGCGGCAGACGGATTGACGGATTCACAGATCGCGGAGCAGGTGATTTCTGAAATCACGACAGCGCAGCGGATTCCGTATGCCTATTCGCAAAGTCCGAAAAAGATGCAGGCTGCGATTCGCTGGCTCTGTGAGTATGACTTCTACATGGAACATCCCTGCAGCATGACCGATCTGAAAACCGTTGACCGCTTTGACAACTTCGTACTGCTGGTGAACAGCTTGGTCAGCATGGCGACAAGAGCCGGCACGCAAACCTATTCCGGCGAACAGACCGATGCCTGTGCCGTGATCGACGCAATCAATGCAGCGTCCATGTGCTGCGGCTGCGGCACGCTCACCGAAATGATCTTCTCCGCACTCGATGACTTCACCGATGCACTCGCCTCGACACACATCAAGAACTATGCCGGCTATGCAAAGGCTGTGCTGTGGAGCAGTCTGAATTCGTATCGCGTAAAGCTGAATACGGAGCTTGCAGTGATCTGAGATTATTATATCACACTACCTCAAACGAAGTCAAGCGGAGCTATGACAAAAACCGCTTACGAAAAAACATGAAAAGGAGTTTTGAAAATGAAGAAAACGAACCTCGGCCCGGTCGCGGTGAAGATCGACCGCGAAAGTGTCAACGCGCTGCTGCAATCGCTGAATCAGATTGCTGCGATTGATCCTGAGAATCACATCGCACGGTCTGCACAGAAGCTGATGCAGAAAATCATCAAGCACGGACGCACCTTCCCGCACGACGACATGAAACTTGTGTCGATTTATTTCTACGACAACGAAGCATCCATGCTCATTCAGCTTGTGAGTATGTATCTCTCTGCGGTGCAGGAGAACACCGAAGATTACTATGACCGCATCGGACATTCCCGCAAAAGGGGCTTGGGGAATCCCCAATCTGCGGAGCAGACAATTTCCGACAAAACAGAAAACTGATTTGCCGGAACCCAATGCGTGAAGCGGAGCGAAACGGAAGTTCTGCAAGCCCCGGAGCGGGCGTGCAGAACTGGCATTGGGTTATCTTTCAGACAGGCTTCTGAAACGCACTTTTTTGACGCCTTGCTGAAAAAAGAAAGGAAAAGCAAATGGGACAGTTCAGCATCAGCTTCACAGTCGGGAAGGCAAGCGATCCGAACTGCGCAGACTTTGCGCACAACAACCGCGAATTTTATGCGGCGAACATTGATCCGGTACGCACACCCGAAAACATCATCTTCACATGCGAACCGATTCGGGCGGCATACGAAAAACTTTTTGCGGAATCACTCGCAGCATACAATGCGAAGCAGCGTCAGCCCTGCCGGCGCATTCAGAATTATTACGAGCACATCGCAAACGGCAAACGCGAGGAAGCATTTTACGAAGCAGTCGTGCAGTTCGGCGACTGCAAAACCGCAGCGTGCGGCACGCCGAACGGAGAGACTGCAAGAAAACTTCTAATCGAATATATGCAGGCGTTTCAAAAACAAAATCCGAATCTGTATGTATTCAATGCCGTGCTTCACATGGACGAAGCGACTCCGCATCTGCATATCGACTTCATTCCGTTTTACTCAAAGGCGCGAAAGCATGGACTGCCGAAAGGTGTTTCGATGCGGGCAGCTTTGGAAGAAATGGGATTCGCAGCGCACAGCAGATATGATTCCGCCGCAATGGGCTGGGAGCATGCCGAGCGAATCGAAATGGAACGGCTTCTGATGCAGCACGGTCTCAAGCGTGAAAACAAGAACGCGCATTACGCGCACATGACTGTTGCAGAATACAAACGCTCGCAGGACGCAAAGCAGGCCGTGTCAGTTTTGCGAAAACAGAAGCGGCAGGAAGCGAACACAATCGGACTTGCACGGAGCATGAGAATCCGCATCGTGGAGCTTTCCGCCGAGGTTGAGAAAATGGAACACGATCGGCTGCTGCCGTTCAAATCGTTTTTCTATACCGACCGCGACAAGCAGGCATATGTGCAGTCGGAATTGGAGCGCCTGCATATTTCATACCGGCAAACGGAGAACGGATTTGAAGCGCAGGAATGTCATGTTCAGGCGATCCGTGAAATCGAGCTGTCGTATCAGCCGAAGCCGCAGTCGGCGCGGGAGAAGCTGCGCGCTGACATTGACCGTTTCGTTCCGCTCTCTCAGGATATTTTCTATCTGATGGCGCATCTGGTCAAAGCGGGATACGACATCAAGTACGGCAAGTATCTCGCGTTTCGCGCAAAAGGCGCCAAGAATTTTATTCGCTTGAAGTCGCTTGGCGTGGAGTACAGTGAAATCGCATTGAAGGGACGGATCAAAGCCAATCAGGAATTTGAACAAAGGCTCGAAGTACAGCTGACAGAAGCACAAGAGAAGCGTCAGAAAAACGCACCGGTGCTTCGCATGATGCGGTTATATATCGGTGTCGTGAAAGACGGCAGACTCACGCCGCGCAAGAGAATTCCGGAGAAAGTTTATGCGTGGACAAATGATTCAGAGCTTGACAGACTGCTTGCATTGAACAAGCGAATCAATGACGGCACCACGCTGCGGTCGCTGCGGCAGGATTTTGCTGCCAAGGATGAGGCAATGCATCAGAAGTACGATGCCGTACAATCCGAAAAGCATGACCTGCAATTTGCACTCGATCTGAAAGAGGAATTGGAGCTGATCTTCGGCGGGATCCCGTCGAAGCGGTTCACAAAACAGCAGGCAGAGGAAACGCTGCGGAAATATCCGTCGATCACCGCCGGAAACTGGCGCAATGTCGAGACGTTGATCTCAAATAGCAGAGCGCAGGCGGCGAAAGCTGCCGAGGAACTGGCACAGGCAGAAGCGGCGCTCAAAGAAGCAGCGGAACTGTATACACTCGCTGAGCGCGTTTATTCCGGTACGCATGTGCAGATTCTGGTCAATGCAGAAACGGAAGCACGGTCAGCAGCGGACGTTCCGAACGGAACCTATGCCGCCGACAACAATACACCGGGCTTTGTGCCCCTGATAAGATAAGGAGGATTACAATGGGAAGACATAAGACAGCCGGTTATTACGGTCTTGCATGGATGGACTTCATGGAGGAGAATCATCCCGATCTCGTCGCAGAGATGAAGAAGAACGGTACATACGATGAAGTGGCATGGTCGGTCAGCTGCCGCGCGGTCGAATACTGCGACCTGCTGAAGAAGCAATATGCAAAGCAGAACCCGCCGCCGAAAGACCCGGACGAATACCGCTCGTGGAAGTTCACCCGCGACTTCTATATTGATAGTGCGGTCATGCGGGAAAGGGTGCTGGTCGCGGTGACAAGAGTATAATGCTTTCGTAATAGCATATACAGAACGAGAAAAACAGCCCCGCACAATCCAAAGGAGTCACCGGCTAGCACGGCTATTCCAATCAGGTTTGTGCAGGGCTGTTTGAAAAAAGCAACGAATCGTTCAAGCACATAGGGTGCCAATCACCCAAGTCAGCAACAATCTTTGCTTCGTGTATAGTATAATCGGTTTCGGCGAAAATGTCAAGTGAAAACGAAAAAAGCAGAGTTGCTATCTGCTGACATTGGGGTCCAATTCCCCATGTGGACAGATGCTCTCTGCTTCGTATTGTATTATAGCACGTTTGCATGGAAATGTCAAGCATTATTGCTGTGATCGTATCGGATGATATCAGCAGGAGCACATTCAAGAACATAGCAGATTCGTGCGAGAATATCCAAATCCATTTTCTCAACGTCATTATGGTACCACTTGTTTATGACTTCAAATCGCGTATTGGAAACGCGCGCGAGATAATTGCGAGTCATCTTTTTGCTGTCCATGATTTCCTTCAAATGTATGCTGATCTTTCCGTATTCATGAATCGAAAAGACTGATTTCGAGTTATTCATTATCGCTCCCCCTTTTTATTCCATTCTATATGTATTGTAACGTCTTGACAATATACATATTAGATGTTACTATATACATAGTTATATATGGAGGGATTGACGTGGATATCTTTACCGTCAGTTTTTTCGGACATCGTATGCTGGAAAATGCGCTCGAGGTCGAAAAACACCTTGAAGTGCTCCTGCACGATCTGATTACCCAGCACGAATATGTAGAATTCCTGATCGGACGGGACGGCGAATTTGATCTGCTGGCAGCGTCAGCAATCCGGCGGGCTGTCAGACAATACGGCTGCGGCAACACTACATTGACGCTTGTGCTGCCGTATTTGCGCGCGGAGTACCGTGACAATGAGCAGAACTACCTGCAATACTATGATGAGGTCGAAATCTGCACCGAATCCGCCGCTGCACACTATAAATCTGCGATACAGATACGGAACCGCTGCATGGTCGATCGCTCCGACCTTGTGATTTTTTGCGTACAGCGCCAAAGCGGCGGCGCATATCGTACCTTGCAGTATGCCCGCAAAACGGGGAAACAATACCTTTCTATCGCCGACAGTATCTGAAGCACTCCTCTCACGAAATCGAACAGTATTAAAGGGCGTTTTATCACGAAATCGCAATCGCAGCGGCAACTAGGGTACAAATCTGTCTCTTTCAGCTTGCATTGCACCCTATACCGGACGATCCGAAAGCATACCGATCATGGGAATACACCCGTGACTACTATATAGATAGTGCGGTCATGCGGGAAAAGGTTCTGGTCGCGGTGACGACGCCCTGACACAGTATAAGACACAGCAGTGAACTTTCACGCTATCTTTTCATCGGAGAGATAGCGTGAAAGATCTGAAATGAACATTTATAGGGTGCAAACCGGTATCCGAAAGCTGCGATTTGTACCCTATAAAAAGATAAATAAAGGAGAATGTTTCCAATGAAAGGACAAACTACAGAAAATATGCAGACGATCACACGCAGCGATCTGCGCAAAACGCTCAACACAGTGCTGGATCAGGTTGCACAAGAAGATGCTGCCGTTATGATAACGGGACGCCAGAAGAAAAGCGTTGTGCTGTGCCCGGCTGAATGGTTCGATCCGTATATGGATGAAGAATTCGGTATGATCGTGACCTGTGCGATCCGATACGCAATTGGCAGAATGACATATATGCCTTCGGTTGTATGCGAATTCACGCTGCGGTATCTGCCGATGCTTGACAATAAGACGATATTTGTAATGATAAGAGACATCACGGAGGTGCTGGAGCGCAATCAGGGTAAGATCGCGGATGCAGAATTGTGGCTGAACCTCAGAGCAAAGGCTGAGGAAGAAAAAACACGCAGAATAGCAGAAGATCAGTGGGAATGATACGGCAGCAACTCGATCTGTATACACCGCTTCTTTCCGACATACAATACCATTGAAAAAGATGATTTATGTCTCAAAACGCAAAACATCTCGATTTCCAGTATAAAATATATAGAAAGCAGTTGACTTTCTGCCGAATTGGTGCTATACTGGTATCAGGAGGGGTGTATATGATCTCTTATGTGAAACTCAAAAATTTCATTTCTTTCGGTGATATCTGCTTTGATTTCCGTAAAACCAAGAGCCAGGTTAAGAATTTTGCTGCGATCTATGGTGAAAACGGCAGCGGAAAGACGAATTTTGTCACCAGCATTCGGTTCCTGATCCAGAGCATGACATCCTTTTATTCTGCGCAAATGCTGCAAATTCTTCAAGAGAAGATGGATTCAGGTGAAATCGAGAAAAAGGTGTTTCAGGTAATAAAGGATGCCGGATGGGATACTCCCTACCAGATTCAGGACTTTACCAGCGTAATGCGGAAATGCCGCACGGTCGGCTGTGAAGCTCCTACCGAGCTTGAATATGGATTCCGTTATAATGATCATGACGGTGTTTATCGCATTGTTTTTACCGATACAGTTCTTGAGGAATCCCTGCGCTTCTGGACGGGCAAGCAGACAGGAATGATGTATTCTGCTGCACTGACAGACAAACATACCATCCAGTGCAAGCTGTCTCCGAAGGCATTTCAGAGTGCGCGCCTGCGGCAGGATATTCAGGCGGATGCAGAACGCTTCTGGGGAAAACATTCTATCTTAGGCATTATCATCAATCAGATTAACCGACAGAATGAGATTTATACAAAAGACAATTATTCTCCATATTTCATTGATGTTCTGGACTGCTTCAGCCAACTGAATGTATTGACAAAGGATCAGCTATCAGCACAGCTGCTCATTTCTCAGCAGAATAATAAGATTTTGCCGCAACTGGACGGCGGTGTGATCCATCGCGGTGCTTTGCCGCTGCTTCAGCGTTCCGAACGGATTGTGAATTCGATCCTGACGCAAACCTATGCTGAAATCAAGGAAATCAAGTACCACATTGAGCAGGATAAAGACCAGCTTCGCTATCACCTGGAAATCTATAAAATGATTGCCGGAGAAGTAAGAAAGATTGATGTTGACGATGAGTCTGCCGGTACCATTCACATTCTGGAGATCCTTTCTCCGTTAATGGGCGCACTGGCTGGAATGACCGTGTTTATTGACGAAGCAGATACCGGCATTCATGATATTCTGTTCCGCAATATCATCGAATCTATCAAAGACGATATTGCAGGGCAGCTGATTCTGACGACGCATAATACGACTCTGCTGGAAAAGATCGACTCCCAGAACGCTTATATTATCTATGTGGATTATGAAGGCAATAAAGAGGCTGTCTGCATCGACGAATATGACGTCCAAAAGACCAATAATGCCCGTTCTCTGTATCTCAAAGGTGTATTCGGCGGTATTCCGGTTGCGGAACCGTTTGATGACAGCACGATTCTGAGTGAGTTGCAGCAATCATCCGTACCTGTAAAAGCGAGAAAAGACGGAGGAACCGGCAATGGCAGTTAAACAGAAAAAGCTCCGTTCGCTGCATTATTCCAAGGCGCTTGTAATCTGTCATGGATTATCAGAATTACAGATCACCAAATATATCTACACGAATCTGCATTTGCCCGTCCGGACTTATGCCAAGGATAACGGCAAGCACAGCATACAGATCACATCACTTCTGAATCTGCTGTCCTCAGCTCCGTTCGGATCGCTGTCACAGTTCTGCGATGAATACACTGTGCAGGCCAAAGGTTCAGGAAATAAGCAGCGCTTGGTGAATTTCAAGGTATTCATCATAATGGATACGGATGATTGCACGGATCAGCAAAAGGCGGACTTTATGGACGGCAGTATGTTTTCAGATCATTGGCTTTCGCCCTATATTGTCCCGATTGCTAATATTCCCAACCTTGAGAAGGTATTTGAAAAAGCAAAGCTCATTCGTAAAATCAAAAGCAGTGAAAAGGGTACATACTACTCAGAGACATTTCCGATCAACAAAGGGCAGCTGACTCCCGGTACTGTGGCGGAAATTGAAGCATTCTGTGATAAACTGGAGAATCGGAAAGACACAAACTTTCCCGATATGATTCACTATTTCCTTTCGTTGCTGCAAAGGGTATGAGTATTTGCTGGCGCAATAAGGCAAAAAAGAGCAAAGCACTGAACCGATCTGAGTTCAGTGCTTTGTTTATTATCCCAGTTTACCGTATCAATGCATCTGCTCACGAATCCGGTCGATCAATCCCAGATCAGCCGGCAGCCACTTCACGCTGCCGAGTTCCTCTTTTGTGAGCCATCGTGCCTCTTGTGCTTCCAGCAGCACCAGATCTCCTTCGATGACCTCACACCAGAAGCAATCCATAGACAGATGAAAATCCGGATAATCATATTCGACAGTCTCGATCAGCTCGCCGATTCTGATTGTGGTGTCAAGCTCTTCCCGGATTTCTCTGTCCAATGCCTGCTGCGGTGTTTCGCCGGGTTCGATCTTTCCGCCGGGAAATTCCCATTGTCCTTTGAATGCGCCGTATCCTCTTGCTGTAGCAAATATTCGTGTTTTTCTTTGGAAAGAGTCACATATCACCGCTGCAACGACTTTGATTGTTTTCATGGTATCACCTGAATCCCAAGACTTTTCAGATACTGATAAGTCCCGTCATAGTATTCCGGCAGGCGGGTGCTGTCCTCCCAGAAGCCGCTCGGATTCTTGTTCGGATTACCTGCCGGAACGCAGATTACCATGCCGGCTCTGGCGCGCGTGAGCAGTACACGGTAGGCATTCAGCATATACTTGATTCGCTCCTGCCTGCTTTCGCTGCTGCCGGTCAGCTCATTCCATTTTGTATTGCCGTTGAATGTATAGAACCGCCATTTGCCGTGATCACAGCGCATATCCGCGTCCCAGAGCAGGCAAGTATAATCCAGTTCCAAGCCCTGAACCTGAATCTCGGTTGCAGCATCTTCCAGATAGTTCGACGATCTGGTATCGGTTTTATCCTCAAGAAACCAGTGAACGGCATTCTCGTCACCGGAAGGCAGGATATGAACAGCCAGCGGTTTGAATCTTGCAGATTCCTTTGTCACCAGAACGCCGGTACGCTCCGTGCCGCGCACCTTTTCATGCAGCCATCTGCGCGCCGTTGCCATATCGCGCGTCAGCATGATCGGATACTTGTCTTTGATCTCCTGATACAGCGCCGCGGCGGAATCGTCAAAAGAAAGCAGCGCATGAACAAACGCAGACAGCTTTTCCGCTCGAAAGGACCGCAGCGAGACTGCCAGATGAAGGCTTTCGGAATAAGTGACATTGGGATTGTCTTTCAGCAACTCATTCACCTTGCCCTCGGCGTATTCCGCATCGGTCAGCTTCGGCGAGATATACACGTTCCAGTGCGGGAACATCTCATTCAGAGCTTTGATCCATTCCGAGATACCGGCTTCTCCGGTGTTGATTTCCTGACCGCCGCCGACCAGACAAATGATCGTCGCCCAGTCCTCGCGCTGATCGAGCGACCAGATCAGGAATGCAGCCTCCGACATCGGAAAATTCGGCACTTTCAGCTTGTTGCCGTATGTTCCGCCGCGTTTCAGATAATCAGCCAGACGCTTGTGAGTCCATGAACGCTGCGCCTCGTCGAAGATCGCAACGTGCTCAACCTCACCGAATCCGGCGCGCTCCATTTTCACGGCCTTTTCGGGATCTATTTCAAGAATACCGTCAACGACCGGATTTTTGATCTTTGCAAGCATATTGTCACGGTAACGGTGAATCATCTGAATGGATTTTCCGACCTCGCGGCGGGAATCGGTCTTGTTCTTTTTGATATTCTGCTCGCGGCAGCGCTCATAGTTATCCCTTGCCAGTGCTTCGGTCAGCACCGCAACAAGCGGGCCGTTGCCGGAAAGATACACCGCACCTTCGTCCGCGGCCGGCTCATCATGTCCCTGATAGGTCTGCTTGATTGCAACATCCAGACCGACCAGCGTCTTACCCGCGCCGGGAACACCTGTCACAAAGCAGATGCTTTTCTTCTGCTGCGCTTTGCTCTCATGGATCACATCCAGAATATAGGCGATCGTCCGGTCGGTATACACCTGATCGGCTTCGTGCCGCGTGATGTTTTCGACGGAATGGCTCTCATACAGCGATCTGGCAGCCTCGATGATCGTCGGTGTCGGGGCGTACGGGCTGATAATCCAGCGGCTGTCAA
>CAMOOV010000056.1 GCA_946621745.1 uncultured Ruminococcus sp. | reverse complement strand
CAAGCTGCCAGCCGGGCTCCGGTCGTCAGGCGGGCTTTGTGCGGTGTTGCCTAAAGTGTAAGGAAAAACAGAGATATTCTTTTGACAGATTTTTATAAAGACAACAAAAATCTGAATAATACGAAAGGAGGAATTGTGTTGGACGACTGGAAGCAGATCGTCGCGGGCAACCTCTCCGCCTGCCGCAAGCAGCACGGCCTGACACAGCTTCAGCTTGCCGAGCTTCTGCACTATTCCGACAAGGCCGTCTCCAAATGGGAACGCGGCGAATCCATGCCCGATCTCGCTGTCATGAAGCAGCTCGCCGATTTCTACGGTATGTCGATCGACGATTTTCTGCTTGAACCGGAGCAGCGTGCAGAAAAAGCCGCTGACCGCTCCGCAGAATCCGCCGGTACAGAAACGACCGTTTCCGCGCAGAAGTCCGATACCGAGCCTGAAACCGATCCTCTTCAGTTGCCGGAAATGCAGACCGATCCGCGGCAGAAAAAGCGCAATCGCCTTATCATTGCGGGCATGGCAGCGATGCTGGTCTGGCTCATCGCAACGCTGATTTTTGTTGTGCTGGATGCCGTTCTGCCGGAAATGGAATATGCGCCGTTCCTGTTCATCTACGCCGCCCCGATTACGGCAGTCGTCGTGCTGGTCTTTAACTCAATCTGGTTCAACCGGCGCTGGAATTTCGCGATCATATCCTTTCTGGTCTGGTCGCTGCTCGGCGCACTGTTCCTGACATTCTATCTCAGCGGCATCGTGATCTGGAAGCTCTTTGTGATCGGCATTCCCGCGCAGCTCATCATCCTGCTCTGGTCACGGCTCAAGCCGTCGCGGACACCGTCGGAATAAGAGACGGGATCATGCAGTAACAGAAGGCTTCACAGAGACTGTCATTATTGAGACGAAATATTCCTGCATCATTCGATAACCGTATAAATAAATAACAATGCCCCGAAGCAGTTTTGAACTGTTTCGGGGCATATCTGTTATGAGGATTTGCCGCATCATCCGAGCAGAGCAATGAGCTTTTCGTTCACGGCATCATAGGAGCGGAGCGCTTCATCCGAGAGCGGAATATCGGTATAATTACGGATATAGTCGCGGATCTGCACAATCATTTCCTCAGGGCTGCGCGCATTGACCTTTTGCAGATCGGCCGCTGTGAACGGTTGCACGGAGTAATACGCAAAGCCGCGCAGCTTTTCCTCGATCTCCGACCGCAGCTTCAGAGTATCCAGCATGATCTTTCCGTCCTTTTTCGGCACGGAGATATTCTCGATCAGCGCGGAAAGATTCGCGGTTGTCACATATACGCCGAGATTTCCCGGACGGGGCTTTGTGTGATAGACATAGGATTCCTTGAATTTGCCGGTCATCTGCTCCAGCACCAGTTTATTGTGATCCCATTTTCTGCTGCCGTAGATGCAATATTTGTTGATGTCAAGCCCGAACTGTTTCCGGATTGCAGAAATGATAATCTCCGGCAGGAGCGGCGAAACCGCATGAACAAATTCGCCGTACATCTTTTTTCTGACATATAGCACAAGCTGCAAAAAGTATTCGGTATACTGATTGCCGCCGCCGAGCAGCGCCTCTGCGCCGCACTGCCGGAATGCCTGCTGCATCGCGCCGACACCGACCGTGCCGCGGAGCGCAGCCGCTTCGAGCAGCCGGATAAAAGCGTCGGGCAGATTTCCCGATTGCTTTGCGACAGCCAGTGCGCCGCGGTAATCATACTGCGCGATCAGCGTTTTCAGCACATTGCGAATCGCTGCATCTGCCGCATCCGCAGCTGCTTTTTCTGCGGGATCCTCCTGCGGTTCGGCTGCGGGAATTTCTGCCGGAGCGGTAACACCGGCAGCCGGTTCGGATGCGGGGAACTCCGCCGGTGCGGCGATATCAGTATCTGCCGGAATGGGCTCCGCATTGTCGGGCAGGGGAGCGGCATCCTCAGCCGGAGCAGCCGAACGGTCAGCCGTCAGTGCGGCCTGTACCGCATCAGCGAAAAATGCCGGCGCGGAATCTGTATGTATGATAAGCTCTGCATCCGGATAATCTGCCCGGATTGTGTTCAGCGTGTCCGCGAGGTCATCGTTGAGAGCCTGCGAGGGTGCATCTCCGGCGATTTCCGGACGGGACTCCGCACGCACATCGAATGCCGTGCCCAGCTCCATGCCGAGCAGCGCAAGTGCCTGCACAAAGCGGCGATCCTGCGCCTGCAAAGCGGCGGTCTCCTTCGGGAGATAGAGGACGATGCGGTCGGGCATTTCCTTGCGGCAGCGGGCGAGCAGCGGGCTTTCTGTGCCGGAGGTCAGCGCTCCGGTATCCGGATCGCGCGATTCGGTCAGGGTATCCTGCAATCCAAGCGGTGCAAACAGAATTTTCATAGGTGCAGCTCCTTTACAAATAAACTCAGATCTCTGTTATATGTATCCTGTGTGACACACAAAAATCCTGTCTCTATTATAAGCGATTTTGTCTGCATTGTCAAGGCCGGCAGACGTTCAGAATCCGCTGTTAGGAGTCGGCTTCGGCACTGTCAACGCTGCTGATAAACTGGAACGGAAAACTGCCTTTGCCCAGATTCTCCGTCATCGCCGTCTGCATCAGCGAATTGCGCCCCAGCAGCCCCAGCCGCTCCATCCATGCATCCGCCATCTGACAGGCGAGCACGCGCCCCTGATAAACGCCGTACAGCCGCAGCTCCTTCGGATGCGTCAGGTCGAGCGTTTCGCAGACGAATTTGCTGTACCGCACATAATTCTGATAATCCGAGCCCTGCATTTCATCATACCGGCTGTGCGGATTGCTGTCCCGCGGGGTGCGCGCACAGGACGGCTCCTGCGCAAAGAGTGAAATGGTTTTCGGATCGAGCCTGAACCGATTTTCCGCATCCTCCCGGCTGTAATACGAGAAGCTGAACATCACCCCGCGCACCCCGCAGATGCGGAGATAATGCAGAAAATCCTGCATATTCCCGCTGACAAAATCCGCGTATTTCTGCTCCGCAATCTGCATCGGCGCGAATTTCCGTTCCCGCAGCATTGCAGTCAGCTCCTCCTGCTTCGGCAGGAGATAGTGCATACACCGGATCTCCTTTCTGACATCAAACTTTGAATACATCATAATCCGCACTCCTTTCCGATTGCTTTGTTAATCATACTATATCACAAATTTCATTCTTTGTCAATATTCTGTTCATAAATTGTTCACATAAACAAAACAAACCATTCATAATTATGCAAATCAGCAGAAACGGAACCGCATTTTTCGGCGGATTATCCGCGTCTGTTTCGTAAAAACTGCTCAGCTGTGACAGATTTCACTTGACAAAGTCTCAAAATATAGTATAATATGATTATACCCATTGCAAAGGAGGAGTCAGAACCGCAATGCCAAAATATGATGTTGTAATCATCGGTGCCGGCATCACCGGCGCGATGCTGAGCTGGAAGCTGTCGCAGTATCAGCTCCGCACAGCGATCATTGAAAAGGAAAACGATGTGGCCGAGGGCGCGACGATGGCGAATTCCGCCGTCATCCATGTCGGCTACGATCCGGAGGAGGGGACGCTCAAGGGCGAACTGAATGTCAAGGGCGCCCTGCAATATCCGTCGATCTGCGAAAAGCTGCACTGTGCCTTTCGGCAGACCGGCGCATGGATCGCCGCCTGCGGCGCAGAGGAGGAGGCGCATCTCGATCTGCTCGCGGCGCGCGCGGACAAGCGGAATATCCCCTACCGCTGGCGCAGCCGGGAGGAAGCGCTCGCGGATGAGCCGAATCTCTCCGATCAGGTCACACGCGTGCTGGATTTCTATACGACCGGCGTGATCTATCCGTGGGAGGTCGCGGAGGCCTGCATTGAATCCGCGATCGGAAACGGCACCGAGCTGTATCTGAATGCGCCGTGTCAGCATATCGAGCGCATCGACGGCGGCTGGCGCATCGACACGCCCGCGGGCAGCTTTGAGACGGCCTATGTCATCAATGCCGCCGGTGTTCATGCGGAGGATATTCACAAAATGGTCGCGGAACCGAAGTGGCATTCCACGCCGCGCAAGGGCGAATATTATGTGCTGGATGACGACACGCAGCCGGTCAAACATATCATTTTCCCTGTTCCATCAAAGGAAAAGGGCAAGGGCGTGCTTGCGATCCCGACCGTTCACTGTGATACGCTCATCGGCCCGAACAGTGATTTCCTCGACGATCCGGACGATGTCGGCACGACCGATGACGGCCTTGCCTATGTCCGCAATAATATCGCAAAAACGCTGAAAAAAATCCCGCTGAACCGCTCGATCCGCACCTTTGCCGGAAACCGTCCGACCACGACCTCGCCCGATTTCATTATCGAGGAAGTCGAGGGCGCGCCGCATTTCATCGACGCTGCTTCGATCGAATCGCCGGGCATCGCATCATCGCCCGCGATCGCGGATTATATCATTGAGATTCTCTCCCGCTCGATGAAGCTGGAGCGCAATGAAAATGCCGATATGTCGCGCAAAAAGCCGCCGATCATCGCAGACATGACGCCGGAGGAGCGGCAGGCACAGATCGCGGCGGATCCCGCATTCGCAAAAATCATCTGCCGCTGCAATCAGATCTCCGAGGGCGAGATCGTTGCCTGCATCCGCAAGCCCTGCGGCGCACGCTCCGTCAAGGGCATCCGCAAGCGGCTCGGCCCCGGAATGGGCAGATGTCAGGGCGGATTCTGTGAACCGAAGGTCGTTCAGATCCTCGCAAGAGAGCTCGGCATTTCGCCGCTGGAGGTGCTGTATGACGGCACCGGATCAAATATTCTGCAAAGTGAGAACCGCATATGAGTGAAATGAAAAAAGTACAGGCCGTCATCATCGGCGGTGGCAGTGCCGGCCTTTCCGCAGCAGTCACGCTGAAGCGCTGCGGCATTGAGGATGTGCTCGTTCTGGAAAAGGACGAGGAACCGGGCGGCATTCTGGAGCAGTGCATTCACAACGGCTTCGGCCTGCAAACATTCAAGGAACAGCTTTCCGGCCCTGCCTATGCCGAGCGATATATCCGCATGGCGGAGGAGGAGAATGTCAGAATTCTGCTGAACACGACCGTCACGAAGCTGACCGCAGACCGTGTGATCGAATACCGGAATGCGGAGGAGGGCATCGTGCAGATCCAGGCGGAGGCCGTCATTCTCGCGGTCGGCTGCTATGAGCGTCCGCGCGGCGGCATCAATATCACAGGCTCGCGTCCGGCCGGCATCTACACGGCGGGACAGGCGCAGCGCTATCTCAACATCGACGGCTATATGGCCGGCAAGCGCGTCTTTATCCTCGGCTCCGGCGATATCGGCCTCATCATGGCGCGCCGCATGACGCTGGAGGGCGCAAAGGTCATCGGCGTCGCGGAGCTGATGCCGTATTCCAACGGTCTCCCGCGTAACATGAAGCAGTGCCTTGAGGATTTCGGCATCCCGCTCTATCTCTCGCACACGGTCACGGAGGTTTTCGGCAAAGAGCGTTTGGAGCGCATTGAAATGGCCGAGGTCGATGCAAACCGCAATCCGATCCCCGGCAGCGAGCAGTATTTTGATGTGGATACGCTGCTGCTCTCGGTCGGCCTGATCCCGGAGAATTCGCTTGCCGATGCAGCCGGCATCCGCATGGATCCCGCGACAAAGGGCCCCATTGTCGATGACCGCTATATGACCAGCGCAGAGGGCATTTTCGCCTGCGGCAACGGTCTCCATGTGCATGATCTCGTGGACTATGTGTCCTTGCAGGCGGCAAGAGCCGCAGAGGGCGCGGCCGATTACCTGAAAAACGGCAGACGCGGCGGTGAGCTGCGCAGCATCGTGAACGGCGATCAGGTCAGCTATTGCGTACCGGCACGGTTCTCGCCGGAGGCGCCGGCCGATAAGCTGACGGTTTATTTCCGCGTGCGGACGCCGCTCGAATCCGGCACACTGACCGTCCGCGCCGGTGATCAGATCATCCGGCAGGTGAAGAAGCGGAAGCTGCTGCCGTCAGTCATGGAGGAGGCAGTCCTGCTCGGCAGGGATCTTGCCGGACTGACAGAGGATATCACGGTCGAGATCACGGAGGTGCAGCAATAATGGAAAAAGAACTGATTTGTGTCAACTGTCCGGTCGGCTGCCGCCTGACTGCGGTCATTGAGGACGGTAAAGTCGTCTCCGTCGCTGGCAACCGCTGTCCGCGGGGCAAGGCCTATGCGGAGACCGAGTGCATCCGGCCGATGCGCATTCTGACAACGACCGTCCGCATCACGGGCGGCATTCACAGAGTCCTGCCGGTCATCACGACGGCGGAGATCCCGCTTGACCGCATGGCGGATGCGATGAAGCTGATCCGCACGGTCACGGTCAAGGCGCCCGTCGCGGCGGGGGAGGTCATCATCCGGAATCTGCTGGATACCGGCGTCGATCTCGCGGCATCGCGTTCGATGGACGCGGTCTGAGGTGCGGCTATGGACGGACTGAAGGTCAGGATCCGTGCGGTGCTGGATGCGGCACAGCCGGTCACGGTGGAATGCTGCATGACTGATTTCGACGGGCAGACGCATTTATTCCGCGGGCCGGTGACGCTGTTTTCGTCGGAGTCGTCGCCGGTGATTCCCGGTGACGGCATCATTCGCTGCACCGTGCGGCAGGAGACCGCGCAGTATGCCGAGATCAGCACTGCACTGCCGGACGGCATCGAATCGACAATGGGCGTGAACAGCTTCCGCGTTCACCGCTCCGAGCTGACGGATAATGCGTAATACGGCACGATCCGCATACCCATGCGAATGAAATGCCCCTGAGCGTATCACAAAGCGCTCAGGGGCATTATTATTTGTATCTGCACGCTGTTCCGCAGCGGCATTCACGAACCGGCTGCGGGCGAGGTCTGCTGCATTTCAAGGATCAGATCGAAAATGCGGTCGGCGGCGGCTTCCTTGGACATTTTTTCCAGCGCGATCTCGCGGTCAGCCGTGATGAGCGTCAGAATATTCGTATCGGTGCCGAAGCCCGCGCCCTCCGTCCGCAGACTGTTCGCGCAGATGAGATCACAGTTTTTGGAGACGAGCTTTTTCCGCGAATTTTCGAGCATATTCTCGGTCTCCATGGAAAATCCGCAGATGAACTGACCGCCGCGCTTCTGTGCGCCGAGTGCCTTGAGGATATCCTTCGTGCGCACCATGTCGATTTGCAGCGCGCCGTCCGATTTCTTGATCTTGTTCTCCGCGACGGCAGCCGGCGTATAATCCGCGACCGCGGCGGCCTTGATGATGATATCGGTTTCCGGCGCACGGGATGTCACGGCATCGTACATCTCCGCAGCTGTCCCGACCGGAACCACATGAACAAAGGGCGGGGGAGCGGTCTCCATATGCGCGGCGACCAGCGTCACATCCGCGCCGCGCCGCATCGCTGCCAGCGCGACCGCACAGCCCATTTTGCCGGTCGAGTGATTCGTGATGAAGCGCACCGGATCGAGCGGCTCCTGCGTGGCACCGGCCGTGACCAGAACCCGCTTTCCTGCGAGATCCTTTTCATGCGCGATCTCCCGCATGATATACTGGAACAATACGCTCTCCTCCGGCATCCGGCCGTCGCCGATATCGCCGTTCGCGAGCCGGCCGGTATCGGGCAGCGCAATTTCATAACCGTAGGCTTCGAGCTTTTTGATATTGTCCTGCACGATCGGATTGTGATACATATTGTGATTCATCGCGGGTGAGACGATCTTTTTGCAGGGGCAGGCCATGACGGTCGTGGTCAGCATATCGTCCGCGATGCCGCAGGCGATCTTGCCGATGACATTTGCAGATGCGGGCGCGATCATGACAACATCCGCCTGCTTTGCGAGTGCAACGTGCTCGACGCTGTACTGAAAATTGCGGTCAAAGGTGTCGATCAGGCATTTGGAGCCGGTCAGTGTTTCAAAGGTGATCGGGTTGATGAATTGCGTGGCGTTCTGCGTCATGAGGACGCGGACATTGCAGTTCAGCTTTGTCAGCATTCTGACGAGATTCGGGATTTTGTATGCGGCGATGCTGCCGGTGACGGCGAGCAGTACGGTTTTTCCGCTCAGCATATTGTATACCCTCCGGAATGGATTTCCGCGGCAGTGCTGCGGATATCTTGATTATAGCATATTATGGGGAAAAGTGCAATGGATAAAGTAAAATAAAATTGTCTGTTTCGCTGCCTGATGTCAAATCGGAGCCGGGCACTGCCCGGTATAGCATATTATGCGAAAAAGTGCAATGGATAAAGAAAAATAAAATGAACTGTTTCGCTGCCTGATGTCAAATCGGAGCCGGGCACTGCCCGGTATAGCATATTATGATAAAAAGTGCAATGGATAAAGTAAAATAAAATGAACTGTTCCGCAGCCTGATCTCATATCGGAGCCGGGCACTGCCCGGTTACAGGCAGTCCTTCCGCTCTTCTGCTCCCCATGATTCGTGATAACCTTGACAAAAGCACAGTTTCGTGCTATAATAATACCAGACCGCAATACAGCGCGTCCGGGGTGTACCACCGTCGGTGCAAACTCCGGGCGCGCTGTCTTTTTTTGCGGATCATCAGAAAGGAGTGATCCATGTGGTAACAATCAACGGCGAACAAAAGGATTGCGCCGGCATGACGGTCTCCGCGCTGCTTGCATCTATGCAGCTGCTCCCCGCCCGCACTGCCGTCATGATCGGCGGCGAGATCCTGCCGAAAGCAAGCTATGACCGCCCGCTCACGGACGGCGATGAGGTCGAGATCATCGGCTTTGTGGGAGGCGGCTGATATGATTACGGAAACCGAATTTGCAGCTGCCGTCGATTCCCGCAGCAGAAGACCAATCTACAGCATCATGCAGGCCGCGCATATCGGCATTGCCGGGCTCGGCGGACTCGGCTCGAATATCGCAGCGGCACTCGTGCGCAGCGGCATCGGACATCTTACGCTCGCGGATTTTGATACCGTCGAGCTGTCGAACATCAACCGGCAGCTCTATGCCCTTTCGCATATCGGCATGAAAAAAGCCGACGCTCTGCCGGAGATCCTGCACGGCATCAATCCCTTCTGCAAGATCGACGCGCATGATCTCCGCATCACCGCCGAAAACTGCAAAACGCTGTTCGCGGACTGCGATATCATCATTGAAGCATTCGATCTGCCGGAGCAGAAGGCAATGCTCGTCAATGCCGTGCTGGAGCAGATGCCAGAAAAGCATCTCATCAGCGGCAGCGGTATGGCGGGCTTCGGCCGTGCAAATGCGATCACCACGCGGCGCATTACCGAAAGGCTGACGCTCTGCGGCGACGGCGTAACAGATGTCGCTGACGGCGACGGCCTGACCGCATCCCGCGTCATGATCTGCGCCGGACACATGGCTGCCCGCGCAGTCGAGATCATATTCAATCAGGAGTGAATCAAAATGAACGATCATCTCATCATCGGAGGACATGATTTTTCCTCCCGCTTTATCCTCGGTTCAGGCAAATTTGACCTTGACCTGATCCATGCAGCCGTCGAACACGCCGGTGCCGAGATCGTGACACTCGCACTGCGCCGCGTCAACAGCTTCAGCGGCAATATCCTCGAACATATCCCGTCCGGCGTCACGCTGCTGCCGAATACCTCCGGTGCGCGCAATGCCGAAGAAGCCGTCAAGATCGCAAAGCTCGCCCGCGAAGCAGGCTGCGGCGAATTCATCAAGATCGAAGTGATCCACGATTCCAAATATCTGCTGCCCGATAACTATGAGACCGCCAAAGCCTGCGAAATGCTCGCAAAGGACGGCTTCATCCCGATGCCGTATATGTACCCCGATCTCTATGCTGCGCGTGATATGGTCAATGCCGGTGCTGCCGCGATCATGCCGCTTGCCGCGCCGATCGGCTCCAATCAGGGACTCTCGACGAAGCAGTTCATCCGTATTCTGATCGAAGAGATCGAGCTGCCGGTCATCGTGGATGCCGGTATCGGAAAGCCTTCGCAGGCCTGCGAAGCAATGGAAATGGGTGCTGCCGCGATCATGGCAAATACCGCAATCGCGACCGCAGGCAATATCGTTGAAATGGCTAAGGCATTCCGCCATGCGATCATTGCCGGACGGACAGCCTATCTCGCCGGAACCGGCCGCGTCCTCGACCGTGCATCGGCATCCTCACCGCTGACCGGCTTCATTCAGGAATGAGGTGCAAAATGAAACTGATCGACCATATGCAGTATCTCCCCGATATGGAGGTGCTGGAGGATTCAGATATTGGGGAGCGCGTCATCCGCGCTATGCAGGCATACGACTATAACCGCTGTACCGCTTCGGATGTGAAGCGCGCACTCGCCGCAGACTATCTGACACCGGAGGATTTCGGTGCGCTGCTTTCCCCTGCCGCGGAGCCCTTTCTCGAAGCAATGGCACGCCGTGCCGCAGTCGAAACGCAGAAGCATTTCGGCAATTCCGTTCTGCTGTTCACGCCGCTCTACATCTCGAATTACTGCGAGAATCACTGTATCTACTGCGGTTTCAACTGCATGAACCGGATCCGCCGTGCAAAGCTCGATGAGGACGGCATTCGCCGCGAAATGGAAGCGATCGCCAAGACCGGCATGGAGGAGGTGCTGATCCTGACCGGCGAGAGCCGCAAAATGAGCGATGTGGAATACATCGGCCGCGCCTGCAAGACTGCACACGAATACTTTAAGAATGTCGGCATTGAGGTCTATCCGATGAACACCGATGAATATGCTTATGTGCATGAATGCGGCGCGGATTATGTCACCGTGTTTCAGGAGACCTACAACAGCGACCGCTATGCCGAGCTGCATCTCGGCGGGCATAAGCGTATCTTTCCCTATCGCCTGAATGCACAGGAACGCGCCGTGCGCGGCGGGATGCGCGGCGTTGCATTCGCGGCGCTGCTCGGCCTTTCCGATTTCCGGAAGGACGCATTTGCCGTCGGTACGCACGCCTATCTGATCCAGAGGAAATATCCCCATGCCGAAATCTCGTTCAGCTGTCCGCGCCTGCGCCCGATCATCAACAATGACAAGATCAATCCGAAGGATGTGCATGAGCGGCAGCTTTTGCAGGTCATGTGCGCCTATCGCATCTTCATGCCCTTTGCCGGACTGACAATCTCGACACGCGAACGCGCAGGCTTCCGCGACAATGTCATCGGAATGTGCGCGACGAAAATTTCCGCCGGTGTCAGCACGGGCATCGGCAGCCATACGGAGGAGGAAAGCACGGGCGTCGGCGATTCACAGTTTGAGATCAGCGACGGCCGTTCGCTGGCCGAGGTCATCGAAGCGATCAAAGGACGCGGCTTGCAGCCTGTGCTGAATGATTATGTTTACATCAAATGATTCGGAGATCATTGCGGTGACGGCACGGCATCTGTGTCCGCGACCGCTTTGGGAGCAGATTCCGCGCATCCGGCAGGCAGGCATCCGCCGCGTGATCCTCCGCGAAAAGGATCTCTCAGCCGACGAATATACCGCGCTTGCAGAGAAGGTGCTGCGGGCGTGCGAGGATTGCGGCATGACGCTGATCCTGCACAGCTTTCCGGATGCGGCGCGGCGGCTCGGCGTGCGGGCGCTGCATATGCCGCTCCCGCTGCTGACGGCAGATATCACCCGTGCATTTGACCTGACCGGCACCTCAGTCCACAGCACTCAGCAGCTTCGGCAGGCAGAGCAGCTCGGCGCGGACTATGTCACTGCCGGACATATTTTCGCGACGGACTGCAAAAAGGGCGTTCCGCCCCGCGGCACCGCATTTCTGCGGGAGATCTGTATGCAGACCGCATTGCCCGTTTATGCGATCGGCGGGATCAGCCGCGAAAGACTTCCTGAAATCGCCGGAACAGGCGCAGCCGGGGCCTGTATCATGTCCGGTGCGATGCTGTTGTGACACATCGCTTTCTGCTGTATTTCCGCAAAAAAAACACCGCCGATTTTGCATCGGCGGTGTTTTGTGTTATGTATGGATCAGAATTCGGCAATCAGCTTGGCAACGAATTGCAGAATCAGCGGGCCGTCGTCCATATCCGGCTTGCCGCTTTTGTTGACATCCGCATTCTTCATACCCCGTGAGCTGACAACGGCAGCCCCGTCCTCAGTGAGGAACCGTGCCAGCAGAACAACATCCTCCACATCCACGGAATCATCCTCATTGACATCGCCGAGCAGAATATCCTTATCCTGCGGATCATCCGGATCTGCCGGTGCGCCGTTCGGGTCAAACACCATTTTTGCGCGCTTCAGATACTCGTCATCCGGATCTTTATCGACCTGATTCCACTTTTCCTCTGTGCCGTAGAATGTGATCGTTGCGGTGCCTGTGTTATCTGCGAAAGCCTGCGGGTGAATCGTTTTCAGATTGCCGGAGATCTTGATATTCTTCAGCTTATTGCAGCCGGAAAATACGCCGTAATCGAGGAACTCCGCACCGTTCAGTTCCACGGAGGTCAGATTCTCGCAGTTCGAGCAGGCGCAGTCCAGGATGTTCTTGACACCAGACGGAACGACAAGCGATGTAATATCATTATTTCCGTCGAATGCGCCGCCTGAGACATACTTGACCTCGGACGGAATCACGACATCGCCCTTGCAGGTGCGGCCGTCGATCACGGAGCCGTTGACGATGACGAGCGGATCCTTCTGACGCTGTGCGTTCAGCCAGGGTGTTTCATCAAATGTGCGGGCGCCGGTCTGAAACGGATGATCCGGAAATACCACCTCCGAAAGCGACGAGCATTGCTCAAACGCCTGAAAATCAATCAGCTGAAGGCTGTCCGGCAGCGTGACGGATTTCAGATCGCTGCACCAGCTGAACGCAAAGGGGCCGATCTCGGTCAGCGTATCGGGCAGCGTCAGCGAGGACACAGCAGCAAATGAACCGGTATTGTCATGGATTCTCGTGACCGGCAGACCTTCGATCGTGCTGGGGATTGTCACGGAGGAAGCCTCAGTGCTGCATCCGCAGATCGCGATATGATCGGAGTATTTCATGTATTCAAAGTCTCCGCTCACACCGTAGGTGTATTCCTCCTCGTCGTCCGCATAGGCCGGACAGACAGTCAGTGACATTCCCGCTGCCATCATGACAGCCGCAGCGAATGCCGTGAGCTTCAGAAATCGTTTGGTTTTCGACATTGCGAATTCCTCCTTTTCACTTGATGCGAAAGCAATATTTCTATTATTGTGACCGCAATCTGCGCGGCCGTTAGCTTAATTATAGCATATCTCACCAAAAATTTCAATATACTATTCTCTCATCTTTGCAACATCGAAACCAAATCATTCTTCGTAAGTGAACAGAAGCAGACTGTATATGCTTCGTGCAATGCGAAATGTGAAATGGGCTTGGACGATGCCGTATGCGCCGATTGGAATTTTTCGTTTGAACCGTTCCGCAGGGTGTGAGGGGGAACCACAAGAGAGGGAAGAGGCAATCCGGCGCCGGGCACTGCCCGGTCTCTCCTCTCTCCATGTTCCGTCAGATGAGCCTTGATTACTTTGACAGTTTTTGTTGTACTGTTCGCATGGCTGGCACGCTGTACACTGGCTATGCTCCCGGTCGGCAGAGCCGACAGCCGTTATGAAAAAATGCGGATACGCCCACAGTCCCCGCTGCACAAACAAACGCCGCTGTCCGCGGCTTCTGCTCCTTAAGGAAGCACTGATTAAATCCCGCCTGACGGCTTGGCACGCAATCTGCTTGCAT
>CAMOOV010000055.1 GCA_946621745.1 uncultured Ruminococcus sp. | reverse complement strand
AGACGACCGCAGCGCCCCAGACTCCGGCACAGAACACCACGACCGCTGTTGTCACCACAAAGCCGCCCGTCGTGACAGATGCACCGTCCGTTCCGGCATCCGGCTATGTGCATAACTTTACCGCAAACGGTCTCAGCAGTGATTTCTACAGCATCTCCGGCAATCTCTCGACCTCCAAGGGTACGGCGAATTATGCCGGCCTGACGCTGACGCAGTGCCTGAAAATGGAATCCGCGACCTCGGTCGGATTCACCGCTCCCGCAGACGGCACACTGACGCTCGTGTTCGGCGAGCCGACCGCGACCGCAAAGCTCGACGGCAATAAGCTCACCGCTTCTGACGGCGTTATCACCGCACAGGTCGGTGCCGGCGCACACACGATCACAAAGGCGGATGCCTGCAATCTGTTCTATATGGCACTCAGCACCGGCGCTGCACCGCAGCCTGCGACCGAGACCACGCCTGTGACAACGACCGTGACCACGCCGGAAGCAACAACCACGACCGAAACGACAACAACGGCGATCTGGACAACATCTGCTCCCGCAGAGCAGCCGCAGGTCTCGCTGCGCGGCGATGCAGACTGCAGCGGCAGCGTGGATGTCAGCGATGTCGTGCTGACGGCGCGCTTCCTCACAGAGGACAGCGGTGCAGTCCTCACTGCACCGGGCAAGGCCAATGCGGACATCGACGGCATTCCGGGTATCAGCATGGATGATGCATCCATGATGCTCCGGATCATTGCAAAGCTGATCTGATCCGTCAATAATCAAGCACAAGAGGGAAGATGCAAGCGCATCTTCCCTCTTGTGCGTTTTGCGCTCCAAATCGCAATAATATTCCATAACAGCAAGATAATCGCTCCAAGAAAGGAATATTGCTGCAAAAGTGTCATAAAATGTGCGTTTTTATCATTGAATTTCGCAAACAAAAAGTGTATAATGAGAGAAAGCTGCGGGAAAGCAGCGGAAACAGATAATCATACAAAACAGAATCGGAGGTTTGAACATGAATCGTATCAGGGGGTTCGGAAGATTCGGTGCAGCAGCAGCCGCGGCATTGCTGCTCACTCAGACAGGAACAGCCGGTTTTCCGGCTGCACAGAAAGCGGCGGCGGCCGGCTTTTCCGGCGCGCACATCAGCAATGCCGGCAGCGCGGAGGGCGATGCGGTCATCCGCGGCAATGCGGCATCCGTCAGCTATGATGCCGACCGGAAATCGGATGTGCTGAATCTCAGCGGCAGCAGCTTCGGGAGCGGCTGGCTCCAGCTTCCGCAGGAGATCGTCAGCGGATGCAAAAACGGCTTCTCCTTCTCCATGCGCTTCAAGCTGGCGTCGGATGCGGGAGACTATACGCGGCTCTATCAGTTCGCGACCGTGCCGCTCGGCACCGGCAATGCCGGCAGCTATAATTCACCGGATCTTTCGATGGATCTGAACCGGAATGCCAATTTCCGTGCGACCGTCTTTGCAGGCTCCGGCTCGACAACCGCAAATGATGACGCGCACCGCTCGATCTTCACGGTCAGTGCCGGACGCGATACCGACTGGCATCAGCTCACCGTGACATACAGTCCGGACGGCGCCGTCTATTATCTCGACGGCAAGGCGCTCTCGGTCGAGGAAAGCGAATCCTCGCCGTATCTCGGAACGGTCTGCAAAAATCTGTTCGGTGAGAACCTGATCTCCGGCTATACCTACTGCGGCATCGGCCATTCGCTCTATTCTGACAGCGATCTGCGCGCAAAGGTCGATGATGTCGCGGTCTATGACAGAGTGCTGACCGCGGCGCAGGCGGCGGCTCTGCCGGATGATCCCGCATATCTCTATACATTTGAAGAAGATACCGTGACCATGCCCGATCCCTCGGCGGCCGGCGATCCGGAAAACGGAACCACACCGAACGGCACGGCGGTCACGAGCAATCCCGCGCTGCAAACCGTCTCACCGGACGGCTCGCTCGTCATGAAGCTCTGGCGGGATGCCGGCGGCAGCTATTATTATTCCGTCGAGAAGAACGGCGATACCGTGATCTATCCCTCAAAGCTCGGTCTGGTGACGAATACCGCCGATCTTTCCTCCGGATTCGCTGCGGATGTGCCGGAGGCGGCGATCACCGAGCATGATTCGGAATACGATATGCCATACGGCAAGCATATGCATATCCGCGACCATTACCGCGAACTGGAGCTGCCGCTCGCAAAGGGCAGCGATCTGCTGACGGTCTATGCGCGTGTGTATGATGACGGCATCGGCGTGCGCTATTCGCTCAATCACGGCGCGACCATCAAGGAGGAGCAAACGCAGGTCATGTTCCCGAACGGCACCTTCTGGGGCAACTGGCCGAACAATACCTATGAATGGGATATGGTCGAGCTGCCCCGCGACCGCGCCAATGAAACATCCTCGACTTATTCCTGCCCATATACCGGACAGATCGCGGAGCGCTACTGGGTGACGGTCTCCGAGGCAGGTGTCTTCAATGAGCAGACACCCTACTGCGCAGGCGCACTGCAATTTGTCGGCAATTATCACAGCCTGCGGTTCAAGGGCGGCAACAAGGTCAGATCCATTTCATTTAACGATGCATTCCATACGCCGTGGCGCGCAGTCGTGATCGGCGATACGCTCAATCAAATGGCCGGGAGCGACCTGATCCTCAATCTGAATCCGCCCTCCGTGCTGGAGGATACCAGCTGGATCAAGCCGGGCAAGATGACATGGTCATGGTGGAGCAGCGGCGGCGATTCGCCGGTCGAATACCACACACAGAAGGATTATATCGACTTTGCCGCAGAAAACGGATGGGAATATGTCACCGTTGATTTCGGCTGGGCAATGTGGGACGACAGCGCGGCAAAGATCAAGGAGCTCTGCGACTACGGCGCAAAGAAAGGCGTCGGCATCTGGCTCTGGTACGGCGTCAACAATACCGGTCACTCCGGCTATAAGGACAGTCAGGGCAATCCGGCCTATCCGTACTATTCGCTGCTCGACGAGGCAACGATTGTCCGGGAATTCGAGCGCATCAGCGGTCTCGGCGTCAAGGGCGTCAAGGTTGACTACTACGAAAGCGATACGCAGGAAACCATGAAGCAGATGTATCTCTGCGCGACGATCGCCGCAAAGAACAAGCTGATGGTGCTGTTCCACGGCTGTACGCTTCCGCGCGGTGAGAGCCGCACACTCCCGAATGTTGTCTCGTTTGAGGCAATCAACGGAACCGAATATTACAAATGGTTCACGAGCCCGTCGCTCGAAAACCGTGTTTCCTATGCATTTACAAGATGCGTTGTCGGCTCGGCAGACTTCACGCCGACCGGTGTGCCGGTGCTCAACAGCAAGGCGACCGCAGGCTTTGCGCTTGCCGATACTGTGACAATCGAATCCGGTCTCCAGCATTTCGCGCATTCCGTTTATACCTACGAGGGCTCCTCCGCACTGCCGTTCCTGAATGATGTTCCGGTCGTCTGGGATGACATGAAGGTACTCGACGGCAGACCGATGCAGTTCAATGTGACGGCGCGCCGGAACGGCAACAACTGGTATATCGGCGCATCGACGATTGCCGCACGCAAAATCAGCGTCCGTCTCTCCGACCTGATCGACGATGACGGAACCTACAATGCTTATATTTTCCATGACAATGCAAACGGCAGCGATCTCGAAGTCACCGTGAAGAACGGTCTGACAAAGGATGATGTCATTGAGCAGAGCCTGCTTGCAAACGGCGGCTGCGTCATGAAGATCACAAAGGGCTCCATGAAGCTCACAACTCCGTATTCCAATTATCTCAGCTATGAAGCGGAGCAGGCCAAGATCGGCGGCGGTGCAAGAATCTCCGACGGCAAAGACGGCAGATACAGCTCGAACGGCGCATATGTCGGCTACATCGGCGGAAGCGGCGGCGGAAGCGTTTCCTTTGAAAATGTGACCGCTCCGGCGGACGGCGAATATACGCTCCGCATCTACTATGTTTCCGGTGAGCACCGCAGCCTCAAGGTCGATGTCAACGGCGCATATGCCGCAAAGCTCGACGACTGCTATGCGAACAGGGGCGACTGGACCGGTATCCGTGCCGCGAATGTTCAGGTGAAGCTGAAGGCCGGCAGGAATACAGTGCGGCTCTATAACGATCAGGGCAACGGCCCGTCGATCGACCGCATCGCGCTGGCGCTCCCGCCTGACGATGTGCTGCTCGGCGACCTCAACGGCGACAAGTCCGTCGATGCGCGTGATCTGACGGCGCTGAAGCGGTATCTGATGAACGGAACGGTCAGCGACAGCGTGAAAACAGTCGGCGACTTCGATCAGGACGGAAAGCTGACAAATGCTGACGCAAAGAGCATGGCGCAATACCTCACAACTCAGGGATAAACGAGAGCCGCCGGTATCCGAAAGATGCCGGCGGCAATTTTGAAAATGCACTTGCATATTCTCATCAAATCGTGTATACTGTAATCATAAGAATTCCGCCGGAACCGCTGACACACAGTCAGAGAAAAGGAGCAATACCATGCAATACCGCAAATTACGCAACGGACAAAAGGTGTCCGTCCTGGGATACGGATGTATGCGCTTTACCAAGAACGCCGGCCGCATTGATCTGCCGAAGGCCGAGCGCGAGATCCTTGCCGCGATCCGTTACGGCGTGAACTATTTCGATACCGCCTATATCTATCCGGGCAGCGAAGCGGCGCTCGGCGAGATTCTTGCACGGAATCACTGCCGCGAAAAGGTCGTGATCGCGACAAAACTGCCGTATTATCTGGTGAAATCGCCGGCGATGATCGACCGCTTTTTCAATGAGGAGCTTTCGCGCCTGCAAACGGATTATATCGACTGCTACCTGATGCATATGCTCAGCGATGTCAAATCGTGGGAGCGCATGAAGGGCTACGGCATCGAGGAATGGATTGCCGCACGGAAAAAAGAGGGCAGCATCCGGCAGATCGGCTTCTCGTTCCACGGCGATACCGATACCTTTATCAAGCTGCTCGATGCCTATGACTGGGACTTCTGCCAGATTCAGTATAACTATCTCGATGAGCATACACAGGCGGGCAGACGCGGCCTGCAATATGCCGCGAAAAAGGGCATTCCGGTCATCATCATGGAGCCGCTGCGCGGCGGCAGACTTGTGACGCAGCTTCCGGCGCAGGCGAAAAAAGCGATCGCGGATTATCCGGAAAAGCGTTCGGCGGCGGCATGGGCGCTGCGCTGGCTCTGGGATCAGCCGGAGGTCACGGTCGTGCTTTCCGGTATGAATTCCATGCAGATGCTGCGCGACAATGTGCGGACGGCGATCCGCTCCGAGGCAGGCTGCTTCACCGAGGACGAACGGAAGCTCATCCGGCAGGTGCGCGGCGCGATCCGGAAAAGTGCAAAGGTCGGCTGCACCGGATGCAGCTACTGTATGCCTTGTCCGCAGGGGGTGGACATCCCGACCGCTTTCAGCTGCTATAACAAAATGTTTCTGGAGAAACATAAAAATTCCGTCCGGCGGGAATATTTCCAGGTCACATCGTTCAAGAAGGATCGCAGCGACATGACAAAATGCATCGGCTGCGGCAAATGCGAGCGGCACTGTCCGCAGCATATTAAAATTCGCAAGGAGCTGAAAAACGCCGAGAAAGCATTGCTCCCGGCGCCGGTCAAGCTCATCATGAGCATCGCAAACAAAATCGCAAACCGCTGACAAGGCTGCACCGGCCATTGACAAAACTGTAAAATTGTGATAGAATAATACTGAATAAGAATCGCCGTTTGCCGGCGGACGAATCCCTGTAGGAAAGGGGGCGTATCCATGCTTCAGGAGCTTCCGGTTTTTGCTCTCTGCACATCCCGCATCCATAACCCGGAAATATTGGAAAGCGTTAAGGCGTTTATTGCCGAAGCACATAAACGCGGCTATGCGGTGCTGGTCTTTAACGCAGGACTCGGTCAGTCACCGGACAGCAGCCGTGACCGGAGCTGCTACAGTGTCTATGATCTGATCCCGTTCCGCATCGTCGATATGATCGTGATTATGAGTGAGACCATCGGCGACAGCGTTGTTACAGAAACGATCTCCGCGATCGCAAAAGAGCACCGCATCCCGATCATGGCGTATGACGGCAAAATGGAAAATGTGCCGTCTGTTTTTTCGTATTCCGATCAGGCATTCGGCCGGATGCTGGATCATGTTTTCGGCTTACACGGATGCAGGCGCGTCGATCTGCTGACCGGCACCCGCGGTAATTACGCTTCAGAATGCATGGTCATGGCCTATAACGAAGCTCTCCGAAAATACGGCCTGCCCTTTGAGGAGGACCGCATCAGCTACGGCCTGTTCACTGAAAAGCCGGCCGCCGAAGCCGCTGAGCGATTTCTCAGCAAGGATACGCCGGAGGCGATCATCTGTGCCAATGATGTCATGGCAATGGCAGTCTGCGCGGTGCTGAACAGTCACGGCCTGCGCGTCCCGGAGGATGTGATCGTCACCGGCTCCGACGGCATCGTCAAGGCGCGCTTTCACAGCCCCCGCCTGACAACCTGCCAGAAGGACTATAAGCGGCTCAGCGCTGTCACGCTGGATACCGCAGAGCTGATTCTCGACGGCGAGAATGTCAGCATGAATATTGAGATTGATCCGACGCTGCGCATCTCCGAATCCTGCGGCTGCTATGTGACAGAGCACCGCGACCGGAATCAGGCGATCCATGATCTTGCACATCATCTGGATATCCTGATTACGCAGGAGGATGAGGAATACTGGCTGCTCGGCGAAATGCTCGAACGCAAGCAGCCGACCGTCATTGACTATCTGGATGTGATCGTGCCGAATATGCCGGAGCATTCCTATCTCTGTCTGCGCGATTCGCTGAGTCCGGAACTGGACGAGAATGTCCTGCACAGCTTCGGCGACAGCAGCGAGCTGATGAGCACCGTTACGCATAAGGGCAAGGAGAAGCAGTTCTCGATCATGGCGCGGAACGGTCTGATTCCGGAGCTTGAAAATATCCTCGTGACCGGACAGGCGGTCTTTGTCTGCCCGATCTATATGTTCGATGAGATCTACGGCTACTACTCCTATTTCGGCGATGCACTGGAGGAGGAATCCTTTAAGCTGCCGAAATTCGTCCATACCGCAGGCAATGTGATCGGCTCCAGCCTTGCGACCGCACGGCTCCAGGCGCTCAACCAGAAGCTCATGGTCGCCCGTGTCCGCGATTCGCTGACCGGCCTGCTCAATCTGCACGGCGCACTCAAAGTATTGCACGAGCGTATCGCGGCAGAACCGAAGGGCAGTGAGCTGATGATGATTGTCCTCGGCCTGAACCGCCTGAGCCAGATCAACAGCATTTTCGGCCGCGCTGAGGGCGATCAGGCCTTGCTGAGCCTTGCCTCCGCGATTACGGACAGCATCGACAGTGACGCGGTCTCCGCCCGGATCGGCGGCGATGAATTCCTCATCGCATTTTTCAGCAGAGGCGGCCATAACAATACCGCAGAAGCACTCGTCAGTGTGCTGCGCAAGCGTATGGAAAGCTACAATCAGGTCTCCGGCAAGAGCTATACAATGGAGATTTCTGTCGGCAGAGTTTCTGCGCCGGTTAACAGTGTGCTTTCCGTTGAGCAGCTCCTCAATGAAGCGGTCACACTGAAAAATGCACAGCGCATCAATGAGGAGCCCGAAGCAAAGCCCGCAATCCCGGACGATGAAGCGGCACAAATGGAGCGCGTCATCAGTGAGAATCTGCTGACCTATCATTTCCAGCCGATCATCAGCACCAAGACCGGCCAGATCTATGCCTATGAAGCACTGATGCGGACGGCGGGCGGCATTCATATCCCCCCGCTGACACTGCTCAATTATGCGACCTATGCCGGACGGCTCTATGAGATCGAATGGCTGACCTATAACAATGTTCTGAAATATATCGCGGCGAACCGCGAGCTGTTCACGGACAAACGCATCTTTATCAACAGCATCCCCGGCCACTTCCTCAAGGAAACGGACTTTCTCAAGATCCGCGAAAAATACGGCGATATCCTCTCGCAGCTCGTTGTGGAATTCACCGAGCAGGCGGAGACCGAGGGCGAGGAGCTGCGTGCGATGCAGACACGCTGCCGCGACAATAAAATGAATATCGCCGTCGATGACTACGGCACCGGCTATTCCAATATCTCCAATCTGCTCCGGTATTCTCCGAATTATGTGAAGATCGACCGCAGTCTGATCTCCAGCATTCATGAGGAGCCGAAGAAGCAGCATTTTGTTACGAACATTATTGAGTTTGCCCATGCAAACGGCTTTATGGCACTTGCGGAGGGCGTTGAGACAATCGAGGAGCTGCGTGCAGTCATCCGCTTCGGCGCCGATCTCATTCAGGGTAACTTCACAGCCCTGCCGGCACAGATCCCGCAGGAGGCCATCCCCGGCCGGATCAGCTCGATGATCCTCAAATTCTCCGCGAGCGCAACAAAGCAGATCATCCAGAAGATCTATATGCTTTCCGGTGAGGAATCGGTCAGTCTGCCGCAGCTCGATGCGGAGCATTATACCGACCTCTTTGTCTCGCAGCCGAAGCTGGAGATCATCGGCGATTTCCACGAATCCAGCGCGGTGCATATCAAGATCCAGGACAACACGGACTGTCACCTGATCCTGCGCAATGTGCATTTCAGCCTGCCTGTGCAGAATGTTTCACCGGCGATCATGCTCGGCAAAAATTCTCATGTGACACTGGAATTTCAGGGCGACAACCGCATGGACAACGGCGGCATTCTCGTGCCGGAAAGCAGTACGCTGCATCTCACCGGCAAGGGCAATCTCAGCATCCGTGCGGATGACACAAAGGCCTTCGCGATCGGCAACGACCCCGACCTTGCCTGCGGCGATATGACCATCGACCTCGCGGGATGTCTCGCGATCCTTTCCAATGCCGGCCAGTGCATCGGCATCGGCTCCGGCAGCAGCAAGGGACAAACCATCTCCGTCACCGGCACCAAGCTCTTCTTTGAGATGACCGGCAAGAACGGCGTCTGCATCGGTACGCTGGAGGGTGATCCGAAGATCCGGCTTTCCGGCTGCGAGGCGGATTTCTCGCTCCGCATGGCAAACAGCATCGCGCTCGGCTCGGCCGAGGGCACGCCGGACATTCTCTGCAATACCGCGAGCCTGACAGTTCACGGCTCCGGTGCCATGATCTGCTGCGTCGGCTCGGAGCATGGCGGTGCCAATATTGTCCTGCGCGATTCCATGCTCTGTGCCGATCTGACCGGACAGTGCATCCTCATCGCCGGCTCCTGTGACGGTGCGCCGAAAATCGCGCTGCATCAGTGCAGAGCGGAGGTTCGGATCGAGGGTACACAGGCAATGGACTTCGGAAGCTGTGAGGGGGATGCCGAGCTGATGCTCGTAGACTCTCATTTTGACATAGCAATTCAAAGCGCAAACGCAATGCATTTTGCTGCGGCTCCCGAGCATATCGTGCAGACGGGCGGCAGCTCCAAGGTGGCGATCAATCTATGAATACAGGACCTGTTATTTTATGCTATGCCGGTGCGATCCTGCTCGGCTATCTCTTCGGCAACATCAACACTGCCGCAATTCTGGCGCAGCTGAAGGGCTTCGATATCCGGAAAAAGGGCTCAGGCAATGCCGGTGCATCGAACGCCTATCTGACAATGGGCAAATCGGCGGCGGCATTTTCCGCAATCGTGGATATTTTCAAGGCTTTCATCCCGGTCTGGTTCACACTGCACATCCTGCATCTGCCGGATGAGCTGCGGCATCTGCCCATCGTGACCGGCGTTTCGGTCATCATGGGGCATATGTTCCCGTTCTGGATGCAGTTCAGGGGCGGCAAGGGCTTTGCCTCACTGCTCGGCATGAATCTTGCGCTGAACTGGAAATTCTTCTTCTTCTGCGTCGGAATTCTTGCGGTCATCATGCTGTTCACACGCTATATTGCGCTGGCAACCGTGAGCTGCGCAATCGCGCTGCCGATCTGGTGGTTTATCCGGACGGGCGATGTATCGGAAACAGTGCTGTTCACTCTGGTGACGGTCATCGTCATCTGGAAGCATATCCCGAATTTCAAGCGCATCATGAGCGGAACGGAGCTGATCCCGGCCTCCCCCGTCAATCCGGAAAACGAACAGGAATCGGTCTGAACCGCACACAAAAACAATACATAATGCAACAGGCAGATCCCCCGGAGATCGGGGATCTGCCTGTTTGATTTGCTGATTTGCGCATTCAGCTGAGGCCGCTTGTCCATGTGTCCTGATTATCCCAGCCAAGCTCCGCCGTAATGAAGAAGCCGTGCTTGTTATTGCCGGAGATCTTGTATTTGCATTCGGACGGACAGGGGACATCGGTTTCCAGCGCGGGGTTATTCGGATCAACGGAAACATAGTAGATTTCATAGGAGCGGCCGAGCTGATCCTTGACGGTCAGATGTGCCCCGTCCGCAGGATTCGATTCCAGCAGATCGAGATATTCCTCCAGACAGAGGTTGTTCTTATGCATATACCACGAATGCGGCACACCGACATATCGCAGGATCCACGGCCGATCGTCAACATGCGTATAGTCGGATTTGCCCTCCGGATAGCGCTGAATGAATCCGTATTCGGCGCAATGCTCCAGGATCCAGCCGGTATCACCCTCCGGAGAATATTCCATGAACATTCCGTTGACATAAAGCCCCAGCTCAAAGGAATAGCCGGATTCCAGCTCATTTCCGCCGGGGATTGCCGCCGAGACACCGCTTGTCGTGCCGGCCGCCGCCAACTCAGCTTCATAGCGCTGCTTCTGCTCATCATAAGAGACATAGGCATTGCGGACGAGCAGATCCCTGTGACCGGTCGCTTCAAAATATTTCGCCGCAAGCTGGTTCAGCGCCAGCGTCGCCTCATCCATGAGATAGACCTGCATATCGCGTGTCGTGATGTATTCATTCTTTTGCTCGAAGACCGAGACCAGCCCCTCCTCAACCTCCGTGGTCGGAAAATCGGAATTGATCATAACGAGCGGACCGTGGTGGAGCTTTTCAGTTTCATAGAGGAATGTCGTGAGCTTCAGCGCATTGGGATCCTCAGAGCTTTCCGCCACGGAATCCGGCACACTGATCTCTGCCTCGCTGACCGGTTCCGGCACGAGCGATTCCATGCCGTTCAGAACCATGCGAACGCCGAAGGCACCGGCGGCAAGCAAAACGACCAGGATCAGCGCAGCGATCACACCCTTTGGTGATTTGCGCAGTTCCTTTCCGGATGAACGATATTGAGCCATATGCATTTTCAGCGGCGGAGGTGCCGCATCTCCTTCCCTTGTGTTTTATTGATGTTCCAACTATCTCTTGAAGATATCTGCTTGTCTTTTTGCCGTGATACTGCGTTAGAAATCCTTGCCTTGCGCATGTTTCGCGGGCGCGAAACTGCGCAGTTTGCCCGCAAACGTGCGTCAGCAAGGCGGCGGCTTTCTGCCTTGTCTCACGACAAAAATCCTGCGCATCTATTCTTCAAGATTTAATTGGTACATCAATAACATCGGATATATCTTTATTCTATTATACCATAGGATATTTGAAAAAGGGAACCGCCGTTTCAAACTTTGTCAGGAATGCCAAAAAACAAAGGGTTCATTCCGGAAATGCTAATAAAAATGACCTTTCCCCTATGTGATGCGGAATGCGCATGGAAATGATTGTGAAAAATAGGTGAAAAACAGAGCTTAATTTCGTAAATACTCACAAATGCATTTTTTACGCTGATATGTTATAATAGAGATATACCAATGCGGAGTGATACCGCAGAAAAGAAAGGAAGTATACATCATGGGTTTTCTGAAGGAATTTAAGGAATTTGCACTGAAGGGCAATGTCATGGATATGGCAATCGGCGTAATCATCGGCGGCGCATTCCAGAACATCGTTACCTCGCTGACTGAGAACTTTATCAATCCGCTCATCGCAGTCTGTACCGGCGGTGCCGGTGAGGACGGTGTGCAGATCGGCGGTAAGTTCACAATCCGCGGCGTTGATTTCGGTTACGGCGCGTTCATTTCGTCTGTTGTCAATTTCCTCATCATCGCACTGATCCTGTTCATCATGCTCAAGGCTGTCAATAAGGCTATGGAGATCGGCAAGAAGAAGGAAGCGGAAAAGCCTGCGGAGCCTCCGAAGGAAGAAGTCCTGCTCACCGAGATCAGAGATCAGCTCGTCGCTCTCAACAAGAAATAATTTTCCCGCATATCAAAGAAGCGCTGCACAAAATGTGCAGCGCTTCTTTGCGTTTTCAGCAATCGACCTCGGCGGAAGAGCCGTTATGCGTTTTGGTAATGAGGATCTTGCGGTCGATGCGGGTTTTCAGCTCCTCGACATGGCTGATGATGCCGATGAGACTGCCGCCGTCATGTGCAAGCTCATCCAGCGCGGTCATGACCAGATCCAGCGAGGTCTCATCAAGCGAGCCGAAGCCCTCATCAATGAACATGGAGTCGATCCGGATGCCGCCGGAGGTCGCCTGCACCTCCTCCGAAAGTCCCAGCGCCAGCGAGAGCGCCGCAAGGAACGATTCGCCGCCGGAGAGCGATTTCACATCGCGCTCGGAATCGTTCCAGTGATCCGTGATGCAGAGATCCAGCCCGACATTCTTTGCGCGGTTCGATTCAACGGCCATTTTCAGCGAATAGTGTCCGTCGGTCATCCGGCGGAGCTGCTCCGATGCCCGCGCTGCCATGCGCTCGAAATAGAACCGCAGCACATACTTCTCAAATGCAATCCTATCCTGCTTGTCAATGCGGCCTGCGGCGGTATTGTAAAGCTCGGAGATCTCCGTCAGTGAGGCTTCGCTTTTTGCCAGATGCTCCGCCTGCTTTGCGATATCCTTTGCCGCACGCTGATTCTGTTCCAGCCGCGTTTCATGCTTGCTGACTGCATTTTTATAATCGTTGACAATGCGCTCACACTGATTCTTTCGCTCAAGCGCCTTCTGCTCCGCTTCCGGAGAGCCATCGAAACCGGGCTTGGCTTTGAGTGTTTCGATATCCGCATGGTACTGCCCGATCAGCGTCTTTGCATTGGAGAGCTTCGTTCTGATGTCAATCAGCTGCACATTCAGCTTTTCGGCATCCTGCTGCAATGCCTTGACCCGCTTTTCGGCATTCTCCGCCTGCCGGACACGCTCTTCCGCCTGTGACAAAGCGGACTTTGCCGCATCATGCTTCTGCTTTGCATCTGCGATGATTGCCGCGATCTTTGCGGCGGGATCGTCTGCATTTTCCGCACCGCGCTTCTGCAATTCCTTTGCGAGTGCATCGCGGCGCTCCGCGGCCTGTGCCTTTGCAGCGGCAAGCGCTTCACCGGTTTCCCGCGCCTTCTGCGCAGCGGCTTCGGCATCCGTCCGAATCTTCTCACAGAGTGTCTGCTGCTTTTTGACCTGCTCCTGCTTATCCTCACGCTCTTTCAGCAGGGCGGTATTGTCACTGACCGCGGCATCCAGCGTCCGGAGCTGCTCTGCGCATTCTGCATCCGCATCAGCGATCGCTTCTGTGATATCGCCGTGATCCGCGCCGAGCAGCGCTGCGGCATCCTGCATGAGCTGACCGTGCGCAGTCTCATATTTGCCGCCCAGCTCTTTAGCAATGCCGCTTTGCTTCTCGCGCTTTGCATTGGCATCGGCAGCTTTTTTCTGCGCCGTGTCGAGCTGTGCCTGCGTCGGAACATCGGGTTCCTTTTCGGCCGGTTCCGGATGATGCACCGAGCCGCAGACCGGACACTTCTGCCCCTCGGTCAGCGTTTCCGCGAGACTCCCCGCCTGCCCG
>CAMOOV010000054.1 GCA_946621745.1 uncultured Ruminococcus sp. | reverse complement strand
GGGCGTGCGGTGTTCGGATTGCTGCTCTGCGGGGCTGCACTGCATCTGCCGGAAGGCTCGCTACCGGCAGGAATCGAGCCTTCTGCGTGGGGTGCGGCGGCTGCAATCCTCGGTGTGACGCTCTCCACAGTGGTCGGAACACTCACACTGCTGATCTTCCCCGTTCCGCAGAATCATGACACGATGAAGCCGGTCTTTCAGCCTCAGAGTGACAGTCAGCTGCGGCTTTCCGTGATGCGTGTTTTGCTGCCGGTTGCGGCGGCATCGCTTGTGACGAATCTCACAACGCTGATCGACCTTGCTGCCGGAATGCGGCTTCTGGCGGACGGTACCTCTGCGGATGCACAGGCTGATGCAAATTTCCGGTTCGGTGCATATTCCGGCCTTGCCGTAACAGTATTCAACCTTGTTCCTGCGGTGACAAATATGCTCGGAAAGGGCGTATTTCCTGCATTTGCGTCGAGTTATGCGCAGCACCGCACCGATGAGACCGCGCATCATGCGCAGACCGTCATGCTGCGGACTGCATTCCTCGCAGTTCCAGCCGGAATCGGCGTAACAGTGCTTGCTGCCCCGATTCTGACATTCCTGTTTCCGAGCCGTCCTGCCGAGACTGCCGCCGCCGCGCAGCCGCTCACAATTCTCGGCATTGCGGTGATCTTTGCAGCGCTGAGCTTTCCGGTTTTCAGTATGCTTCAGGCATCCGGTCACGCAGGGGATACCGTGACGGTCATGCTGACCGGCGCGGCCGTGAAACTCGGCTGCAATCTGCTGCTGATCCCGCGGCTCGGTCTGAACGGTCTTGCGCTCTCGACCTTGCTCTGTTATCTGGTGATCCTCCTGCTCGCATACCGGAAATTCCGCCGGAAGACCGGAACGGCGCTGCATCTGCTTCGGCCGCTGACCGGAATTGCATTCAGCAGTGCACTTTGTGCAGTAACGGCGCGCGCTGTCTTTGACGGAATGTGCGGATTTGTCTCGCAGCGTCCGGCGCTGCTGGCCGGCATCGCAGCGGGCGGAATGGTCTATCTGATCTGGAGCGGGCTGCTGCGGACAGTCCCGCCGCGTGATACAGCCGCTGAATATGCATAAACAAACCAGCACCCCCGATCATATGACCGGAGGTGCTGGCTGCTTTTATGCGGGAATTTCGGTTGATTGCCGGAAATCAGAACGGAGCGTTCTGATTACCGGTGATCTCCTTCCAGGAAGCATTCGCCTGATGCGAAACTTCCTTCTGGACATAGAACAGGAGGATGTACTGCGGATCGTCTGCGCCGAGCTTGCCGTCGCCGCTGACATCAGCAATCTTCTGCTGCTCTTCCGTCAGGGAACCCTTCTGACCTGCAACATTCACTTCGGTGTAGTGAATCAGTGCGAGCTGGGCATCAGTTGCTTCGATCTTGCCGTTCTTGTCAACATCGCCGAAGAGCAGGCCTGCGGAGACGGAGCAGGTGTAATCTGTGCCGTTATTGGTTGCGGTGATGGTTGCGGAGCCGTTGCCGGTGACGGTAACGAAGCCGTTCTGATCGACGGTCGCGACAGACTCATCGGAGGACTTCCATGTGACTTCGCCTGTTGCATTGAACAGCGTCAGGTTTGCGGTCGAACCGATGTCAGAAGCGGTGACAGAGGTCTTGTTGAGAGCGGTCTTGCTGTCGGTGACAACGGTTACAGAGCCGCTGTAATACTGCGGATTGAGGCTGTTGCGGTCTCTGTCGATAGTCAGCAGCTTATAACTCTCATCGCCGATCTTGCCGTTAAAGAATTTGATATCGTAGGTGGTGCCGTCAGCAGCATTCTCCGGAATCGTGAAGACAAGATTCGTCATAACAGAACCGTCACCGTTTTCGGGAACGAGGTTCTGTTCCTGCCCGAATGCGTAGGTTGCAGGATTAGCGAGATTGGTCGTCGGCATGAGCTCGTAAGCATAGTTTTCTTCATCCATCGCGATATCAGTCAGCTTGAGTGCTTCCGGATATTCAAAATATGCCTGGAGACCTGCCGTACCCTTATCGTTGTAAACATAGACAGGAACCGTAACGCTCTCGCCGGGTGCGCCGCAGACATCGCCGATGATATAGTAAAGATTGTCATTGTTCGGGATCTTGTAATCGTCCTTCCATGCATCGCCGGATGCCGGTTCCGCATCGACCACAATGTTCAGCGGAACGGATGCAAAGGCGAGCGCACTCTCGCTGTCTGCGGAGGTGCAGGTCGAGCGGCCGAGCAGCTCAGTGTTGAGCTTGTTCTTATAGGTTGTCGTGCGGACATCGAGTGTATAGGTGCCTGCCGCAGTATCCTTCGGGACAACGAGATTTGCAGTCGCAAATGCATTCTTGTATGCAGCTGCATCATCTGCGGTCCATGCGGTTGCCTCAGCCTGTGTGCTGGAATCTGCATTGACAGACTGATCCTGCGAATAGATCCAGCCGATATTCATTGCATCAGCGGAGAAATTCGCGGTCAGGGACTTGGCGGCATTGCCCTCGCTTGCACTGTCAAAGCAGAAGGGAGAAGCCATTTCCGCATCTGCAAAATACAGACCGTAATTCTTGAGTGAGCCGTCTGTCTGCTCCTCGCCGTCATTGATCTGTAACTTGAGCTGGATTGCATTGACGCCGGGGTTTTCGGGGATAAAGATATCGACCGGAACCGTGTAATCGCCCTTCGCGATATCTTCTGCCGAGATGTGGATTTCATTTTTCTTGCCGGACTGGATATCGAAGGTCAGTGTGCTTCCGTCTGCTGCGGAAACGGAGAAAGCTCCGGTGCCGAGCATGGCGGTTGCTGTCAGGGTCAGAGCGGTGACAGCGGAGATGATCTTTCTGGTGCGCATAACATTTAGTCCTTTCTATTTGGATTTATCTGAATCCGCATCTGACGGTGCGGAATCATACCGGGATTCATGCTCCAGACCGTATGTGAGAGTCAGGAGACTGTCTGCGAGATGCACATTTTCAACAAGGATCGCGGAGTCTTCAAAACGGAGATCGCCGTGACTGAAATTCCAGAAGGCACGGACACCGAGCGCCACAAGGCTCTGCGCGATGCGCGGTGCAGCATTTTCCGGCACACAGAGGATTGCAAGCTCCGGATGCTCCTGATGACAGAAGCCCGTGAGCGTATCCGTATGATGCACCGGCATCCCTTCGATGTCCTTTCCGGCCACGAAAGGATTGGAATCGAACAGTCCGATCAGCTCGCAGCCGCAGTCAGGAAAGCTGACATGGGAAGCGATCGCCCGTCCGAGATTGCCGAGCCCGATGAGTATGGTGCGCCGCCGGCCGCTGATGCCGAGGATCTGCCCGATCTCATCCCGCAGAGCGCGGACATTATAGCCGTAGCCCTGCTGACCGAAGCCGCCGAAGCAGTTGAGATCCTGCCGGATCTGCGAGGCGGTCATGCCCATCTGCTGCGAAAGCTCCTTGGACGAAATGCGGACGATGCCCTGCTCAGCCAGCTCGCCGAGAAAACGGTGATAGCGCGGCAGCCGGCGAATGACTGAGTGGGAGATCTCCTGCTTTGACATTCCCTGCCGCCTCCTTATTGCAGCTTCGCAGCAAGGCGTGCAGCGATCTCCTCCAGAAATTCTTTGGAATTGACCTTGCGCTTGTTTTCGAGCTTCGAGAGCAGATAGAGGTCGCCGGTCATGACGCCGTCTTCAATGGTCTCGATCGAAGCCTGTTCGAGCTTGTCAGCGAAATCGCAGAGTGCGGGGATATTGTCCAGCTCGCCGCGCTTGCGGAGTGCGCCCGACCATGCAAAGATTGTTGCGACGGAGTTTGTGGAGGTCTCCTCGCCCTTGAGGTGCTTGTAGTAGTGGCGCTGCACGGTGCCGTGTGCAGCCTCATATTCGTAGACGCCGGAGGGGGATACCAGTACAGAGGTCATCATTGCGAGCGAGCCGTATGCAGTCGAGACCATGTCGGACATGACATCGCCGTCATAGTTCTTGCAGGCCCAGATGTAGCCGCCCTCGGAGCGGATGACGCGGGCAACGGCATCGTCGATCAGCGTATAGAAATACACAATGCCTGCCTTTTCAAACTTTTCCTTGTATTCGTTTTCGTAGATCTCCGCGAAGATGTCCTTGAACCGGTGGTCATACTTCTTGGAGATTGTGTCCTTGGTCGCAAACCAGAGATCCTGTTTCAGATCGAGTGCATAATTGAAGCAGGAGCGTGCAAATCCGGCAATCGAATCATCGCGGTTATGGATTCCCTGAATGATGCCGTCGCCGGTGAATTCGTGGATGAGCTGACGCGTTTCATTGCCGTCCTTGTCCGTCCAGACAAGCTCGGCCTTGCCGCCGCCCTTGACCTGCATCTCGGTGTTCTTGTAAACATCGCCGTAGGCATGACGGGCGATCGTGATCGGCTTTGTCCATGTCGGGATATAGGGTGAAATGCCCTTGACGAGGATCGGTGTACGGAAGACCGTACCGTCGAGGATCGCACGGATCGTGCCGTTCGGGGATTTCCACATCTCGGTGAGACCGTATTCCTCTACACGCGCAGCATTCGGGGTGATCGTTGCGCACTTGACGGCAACGCCGTATTTCAGCGTTGCATTTGCGCTGTCAACGGTGATCTGATCCTTGGTTTCCTCACGCTTTTTGAGGCCGAGATCGTAGTATTCGGTTTTGAGATCCACATACGGGCAGATGAGGATATCCTTGATCCACTGCCAGAGGATGCGTGTCATTTCGTCGCCGTCCATTTCGACGAGCGGGGTAGTCATTTTGATCTTATCCATCGGAAAGACCTCCTTAATAAGAATTTTCCGGTTTTGCATTAGCCGCGGAATGCAAACAGCAGCATCACGCAGACGATCACTCCGCAGATCATTGCGATGATCCGGGCGCTTCGTTCGCTCATGCCGGCTTTATTGACCAGCAGCCAGTAGATGCCGTAGTACACGGCTCCTGCAATCAGCATCGCGACGAGATCCTTCCATGAACGGATGCGGACCCGCCGGAAAAGGCTTGCAGCTGATATTGCTGACATCTGCATGATCGCTCCTTTCCGCGAAGATTTTGTGAGACAGACGATCTGTGCAGGCTGCGTAGATCCGGTTTACAGGAAAATGTAGTAGATCACAGCGATCGTCACACAGGCAAGAAGCGTACAGATGCGGAGCGCCTTCATGCGGATCTCTTTGTCATCATCTTCCGGATAGCATCTGCGCACGATCAGCACAATGACCGGATAGAGCAGAAAGCACGCAAATGCACCGATGATCTCAGGTACGCTGAGGAGTCTGCCGCCGCCCGGTCTGAGGAATCCTGCACTCATTTCTTCAGCGCTTCACGGGTATAATCCAGCAGACCGCCTGCAAGCATGATATCCTTGGTTCTGCCGGTCAGCTCGCAGAGCACCGGAATCTCTGCGCCGTTTGTCTTGTCGATGACAGTCAGCTCGGTTCTGCCCTCCTCGACGGCCTTGCGGACGCCTGCGAGTTCGAGCTGATCGCCCTGTGCGATTTTATCATAATCCGCTTCGTTGACGAATGTCAGCGGCAGGATGCCCGCATTGATGAGGTTTGCGCGGTGAATACGCGCAAAGGACTTCACAAGCACGGCTTTGACGCCGAGATAGAGCGGTGCGAGCGCTGCGTGCTCACGGGACGAGCCCTGACCGTAGTTTGCGCCGCCGACGATGATGCTCTGGCCGAGCGCCTTTGCGCGCTTCGGGAATTCCTCGTCGCAGACAGCGAAGCAATGCTCGGAGATCTTCGGGATATTCGAGCGGAGCGGCAGGATCTTTGCGCCGGCCGGCATGATGTGGTCAGTCGTGATATTGTCGCCGACCTTCAGGGAGACCGGAGCGTCGATCGTTTCGAGCAGCGGGTGGGTTTCCGGATAGGGCTTGATGTTCGGGCCAAGTTTGATCTCGACCTCATCCATATCCTTTTCATCTGCCGGGAGCGTGACCATATTGTCATTGACGGTGAAGACATCCGGCAGCTTGAATTCGGGCATTTCGCCGAGCGTGCGCGGGTCGGTGAGATAGCCGGTCAGCGCGGATGCAGCGGCAGTCTCCGGAGAGACGAGGTAGATCTGACCGTCCTTTGTGCCGGAGCGGCCTTCAAAGTTGCGGTTGAAGGTACGCAGCGAGATGCCGCCGGAATTCGGAGACTGTCCCATGCCGATGCACGGGCCGCAGGCGGATTCGAGGATTCTCGCGCCGGCATCGATCATATCGCCGAGTGCGCCGTTTGCCGCGATCATGTTAAGCACCTGCTTGGAGCCGGGCGCGATTGCGAGGGAGACATCCGGATGGACCGTCTTGCCCTTCAGGATGTATGCGACCTTCATCATATCGAGCAGCGAGGAATTCGTGCAGGAGCCGATGCAGACCTGGTCGATCTTGAGCTTTCCGATTTCGCCGGTCGTCTTGACATTGTCGGGGGAATGCGGACAGGCTGCGAGCGGTTCGAGCTTCGAGAGGTCGATCTCGATGACCTCGTCATAGACCGCATCGGGATCCGCCGCGAGCGGTGTCCAGACCTCCTCGCGCTGCTGGGCTTTGAGGAATGCCTTTGTCATTTCGTCGGACGGGAAGATGGACGATGTTGCGCCCAGCTCCGCGCCCATATTGGTGATGGTAGCGCGCTCCGGAACGGTCAGCGTTTTGACGCCCTCGCCGGTGTATTCGATGACCTTGCCGACGCCGCCCTTGACGGACATTCTGCGCAGGACTTCAAGAATGACATCCTTTGCAGCGACCCACGGGCTGAGCTTGCCGCTGAGCTTCACATTGACGACCTTCGGACAGGTGATGTAGTATGCGCCGCCGCCCATTGCGACTGCGACATCCAGACCGCCCGCGCCGATCGCGAGCATACCGAGACCACCGCCGGTCGGTGTATGGGAATCCGAGCCGATCAGCGTCTTGCCCGGAATGCCGAAGCGCTCCAGATGCACCTGGTGGCAGATGCCGTTGCCGGGACGGGAGAAGTAGAGACCGTGCTTTTTGGCACAGCTTCCGATGAAGCGGTGGTCGTCGGCATTCTCGAAGCCGTTCTGGAGCGTATTATGGTCGATGTATGCGACAGAGCGCTCCGTGCGGACACGGGGAACACCCATTGCCTCAAATTCGAGATACGCCATTGTACCGGTCGCATCCTGTGTCAGAGTCTGGTCGATGCGGATGCCGATTTCGGTGCCGCGAACCAGCTCGCCCTCCACGAGATGTGCGGAGAGGATTTTTTCAGTCATGGTAAGTCCCATTGATGTTTCCTGCCTTTCGATAGAATTATACTCTTATATTTTACACCAAAAAGGGGGTATCTGTCAAGTGATTCTTCCGGAAAGCGACCAATTTGCCATTATTTTTTCATTGTGATCCGCAATTTTACAGGACAGAAGCGGCATTTCCGGCATGGCGTCATGCGGTCACTATAGGCAACACCGCACAAAGCCCGCCTGACGGCTTGGTGGCACATCTGCTTGCATCTGTACCACCAGTTCTGTGCGGTGTTGCCTTCAAGATTTAATTGGTACATCAATAGTAAATACGGCGCGGGGATTTTTCATAAAACTTTCATTGCTTTTTTTGTGCGATTGTGCTATAATATATCATGGATCACAATGCGGTGATTCGTTTGATGCAGAAAGGATGCGACTATGAACAGAGTAAAACTGTTATTTGCCGGATGTGCGGCACTGATTTTGTCCGCATCTGCGGCGATGCCGGTTTTTGCCGACGGCGAGAACGGCACTGTAGAGGATGTATACGATGCGATGCGCCGCATCGGGATTCCGGAGACCATGATACAGGAAGCGCGGGTGCAGTATCAGAATACCGAGCATGACAAGGACGGCATGAAGATCAAGGATAAATATTATACCTATGATGTCTGGGCGGATATGGTCGAGCTTTATGAGGACGATATCTGGGAGAATGTCGGTAAGCAGGTCGGTGTCTCCGGCGCGGAGATTAAGCAGGCAGCTCAGGAGAAAAAGAAACGCGAGGATAGCGGCAGTACCGAAAAATGGGAGCCTTCTGTCCTGCCGGAGAAACCCTTTGTCAATATGACACTCGAAGAAAAAAAGGCCTATATCAGCAGTCTGCCGCAGGAGGAGCGCGCACGCTTTCTGGTTGAGATATCCGTGCATGAGCGCAACAGTATCATCAAGCAGATGGACAGGCAGAGTCAGGCGGATCTCGCGAGCGGCTTCATTGATCTCGGCAAGGATCTCGGTATGAATATTTCCGTGGACAATCTCGGCGCGGACGGCATTGATTATTCTGTCCGCAATGAGGACGGGACGCTGGTTGTTGCCTCGACCGTCGGTGTTTCCATTGATGATACCGGCTGGGATACAACGGTTCCCGTGCTGACGGGTGCGCTGATGATCCTCGGTGCAGTCGGGGGCATTGCGTATTTCGGTCTGCGGATGCGCCGCGGGGAGCAGGAGGCATGAGAGTCGCAGCAAGGCTCGTCTCTGCCGCAGCTGCATTTTGCAGCGCTGTGCTGCTCCTGACCGGAGCGGCTGCCGCTGCAAGCGATGAGGATGTGTTCCGCGCAATGGCGGAGGCCGGTCTGCCGGCATCGTTCATTCAGGATACGCGAAATCAGTTTCACAATCAGCCGCATGACGAAAACGGCATGGAGATGAACGGCATCTACCGCAGCTATGACGAATGGGTTGCGCTGATCCGCGAAAACGGCGCACAGTATGTCTGGGGCGTGATCGCGGAGGAAATGCTCGTACCGGCAGAGGATATCATTGCACATTATGAACGGAAGCAGGCAGGGGAGTCTCCGGCGAAGGAGCCGGTGTCCGCGCCGGCGCCGGGGTTTGCGGAGATGACGCTGGAGGAAAAGCGCGAATATGTTGCGTCGCTGCCGGAATCGGAGCGTGCGGCGTTTCTGGCGGATATGACCGCAGAGGAACGGACATCTCTGCTCAAACAGCTCAGCACCGATAAAAAACATGAGGTGCTGGAGGGCATGGCAGAGCTCGGACGGGAAATGGGCATGAATATTACGGTGGACGATGCGGAGAATTATCGCTTCAGCGTACGCGACAGCGAGGGCAGACTGATCGACACGGCAGGCTTCGGTCTGACAGTCGATGCGACCGGCTGGGATACGACCGTTCCGGTGCTGACCGGCGCGGCAATGGTGTTGACCGCGCTCGGCGGTCTGCTGATGATCGGTCACCGATGCAAAAAGGAGGAAATGACAAATGGCTGAACAAACCACGAAGCGCCGCGGCAATGTACTGCCGTATCTGCTGACGCCGCTTCTTTTGCTGCTGCTGACGGCAGGTGTGCTGATGCTTTGCTATTATCTTGCACCGACGCATCAGATTCAGAAATATCTCAATATCGTATTTATGGACGATCTGAAAACGACAACACAGACCGCCGGACTGAATATCATCGAGCATGACGATATCCCGACGGAAAGCAAACCGGACAGCGATACCTATGAAGAGGGCGAGATCATCTATCCGACCTTCGGTGAGCAGTATGCGCAGCTGGAGATCAGCTCGATTGACCTCTCCGTCGGTGTGTATTACGGTGTGAATGCCGAGCTGCTGGAGCGCGGTGCGTGCCACTCCACACAGTCCGCGATCATCGGCGAGGCCGGCAATGCGGTGATTGATGCGCATGTCAATACATTCTTCTCCGATCTGAACCGCGTGAAGAAGGGCGACACCGTCCGGCTGTTTACGAAATACGGCGCATTTGAATACAAGGTCACGGAGCTGATCGAATTCAGCAAGGACGAAAAGCAGTATCTCGCTGTCGGAAAGGACACGGAGGTACTGACACTTTACACCTGCAAGCCGCAGGTGATCGGCAGCTCGGATATGCGGATCGGCGTCCGCTGTGAACCGGTGAAAAAGCAGTTCTATGAGCAGGCCGGCAGTGCGGAGGGAGGTACGGAATGAAAAAGGCATCCAGTTATATTATCAGTGTCATTTTCACGCTCCTGCTGATCTTTCTGATCTTTGCGGCAATGGTCGCAGGTGTATTCCGGTATCATGCGCTGAACACTGATACGCCGCTTGCAATCGTGCGTTCGCAGTCGCTTGCGGAGCGCGTGCATATCTCACTCGAAACAACGATGCGCCAGCAGGAGAGTACGACCGGCATCCCGGCATCGCTCTATGCCGATGCGATCAAGGCAGAAAAGCTCGAACCGATCATCCGTGATACGATCTCATCCGGCTTTGCCTATCTGCGCGGTGATGCGGCATCTTATACGGCCAATACGGATTTTTCTGAGCTGGAGCAGTCGATCCGCGATTTCTTCTCGGAATATGCCGAACAGAACAAGATTGAAAAGGATGACAAATATAATGAGGCCGTCCGCACTACGATCCATTCCGTTGAACAGACCATCCTTTCCGCCTGCGATGTTTACCGCTTCGGCAGTCTGGATGATGCGGGCGTCATCAAGCAGCTCCGGAACTATCTGCCGTGGGCGGGGGCTGCTGCTGTTGCACTGTTTGCGGCGGTATTGCTCTTTGTGCTGCTGCTGTTCTTTGTCAATATGCATGAAGCGGAAATGGGGCTGTACTGGACGGGTACTGCGCTGCTGATTGCTTCGCTGCTCGTGCTGATCCCGGCATTCTGGGTGCAGCATACGCGCTGGTTTGACCGTTTCTCCGTCAAGACAGACCAGACCTTCGCTGCCGTGACCGGTTACCTCTATGCGAATACACATATGCTGATCGTCACGGCGCTCTGCGGGATCGGCATTGCGGTGCTGTGCTATGTGATCTTTGTGCCGGTGCATCAGAACCGGAAGCATCATGAATCGGCACGGCGTGCCAAGCACTGATTGCCGGAAGGAGGCTGCATATGCAGATCCTGGAAATCGGATACCGCTCGCTGCTGCCGCAGGAGGAAAAGATTCGGCTGGACCGCGGCGCGGCGGGCTGTCTGCTGATGATGACCGATGCGCCGATGCTGCTGCGGCTCGGTGAGACAGAGCTGCGGGCAGAGTCCGGCGATGCGATCATTGTTTCGGCGGGACAGCCCCTGACGATCCGTCCTGCGGAGGGCGATCTGCTCTATGACTGGGTGGTTTTTGATCCGGCGGCGGACGGCAGCTTTTATCAGGCGCTCAAGATTCCGGAAAATACACTGCTGCGCTTCGGCGATACCGAGTTTCTCTCTGCATTGCTGCGGCAGACCTGCGCGGAATTTTATGCATCCGGTGCCAAGCGCAGCGAGATGCTGGACTGTCTGCTCAAGGCGCTGCTGATCCGCATGGCCGAGACCGGCGGGCCGATCAGCCCACAGCAGGGCGCGTCAAATAACGATCCGCATTATCCGGAGCTGGTCGCCCTGCGCGAGAAGATCTATGCGAATCCGCAGGAGAGATGGACGGTTGAGATGCTCTGCTCCGAGGTCAATATGAGCCGCAGCTATTTTCAGCTGATCTACCGCGAGACCTTCGGGCTGACCTGCATCGCGGATGTCATCAACTGCAAAATGAACCGTGCGCGTGATCTGCTGACCTCGACGAGCTATACGATCTCGCATATTGCGCAGCTCTGCGGCTATGATAACGAGGAGCATTTCATGCGTCAGTTCAAGAAAAATAACGGTGTGACGCCGACGGCTTTCCGGCGCGGACACCGCACCTGACAGAAGGAGCTGTCTATGAAACGATCAGAAAAAGCGGTGGAAAATCACCGGAGCTTTTATCCCTGCTCATCGGCGGTGATGTGCGCATTTGCGGATGACGCCGGCATGACGGAGCAGGAGGCATCTGCGGCGGCGCGTCCGATGGCCGGCGGCAGAATGGGCAAATGCGGTGCTGTGCTTGCCGCAGAAACTGTGCTCGCACGGAAATACGGCGTTCATGATGCACGGATAGAGGAGCTGAACCGCCGCTTCATCGAAAAGCATCGTTCGGTCATGTGCCGCGAGCTGAAAAGCGGTGCAGTCAAAAGCCCCTGCCGGAGCTGCGTCACGGATGCGGCGGAGATCCTCGAATCACTGCTGGACGGTGCGGATGTATGAAGCTGCGTCCGCATCATCTTCTGTGTATTCAGAAATTCACAGGCAAGGGCTATGATGCTGCATTTACCGCCCATATGACTGCGGTATGTGCGGCGCTCCATGACAGGCCGGATACGCCTGTCACTCTGACTGCGGGCTGTGACGATGTCTGCGCGGCCTGCCCGCATAAAGCCGGAGCGGAATGCGATACCGCGGAAAAGGTTCAGGCACTTGACCGCGCTGTATCGGAGCATTGCGCACTGCAAGCCGGCATGACAGCAGACTGGATATCATTGAAAAATTTAGCATCTGCGAAGATTTTCCATACAGATGCATTTGCCGCGGTCTGCGGCGGATGCCAGTGGTACGGGCTTTGCAGAGAAACGGAGGAAACATAATGGTACAATCGAAATTTCGCACCCTTGATCTCGCATACACAGCGATCGGCGCAGCGCTGATCGCGATTTGCTCATGGATCAGCATTCCGCTGACCGTTCCGTTCACGATGCAGACCTTTGCAGTCTTTTTCGTACTGCTGCTGCTCGGCGGGATGCGCGGCTCGCTGTCGATCCTCGTCTACATTCTGCTCGGCGCGGCGGGCGTACCGGTCTTTGCCGGATTCAGCGGCGGCGTCGGCATCCTGTTCGGCAACACCGGCGGCTACATCATCGGCTTCCTGCTGACCGGTCTGGTCTATCTGGTTGCGGAGCATCTGTTCGGTGAGAATCTCTGTGCAAAGATCGCGGCGCTGGTTGTCGGCCTTGCCCTTTGCTACGCATTCGGCACGGTATGGTTCTATGTTCTGTATACGAGACACACCGGCGCGGTCAGCATGATGACTGTCATGTCCTGGTGCGTATTTCCGTTCATCCTGCCGGATCTGCTCAAGCTCGCGCTGGCTGCTCTGCTTTCAGGCAGAGTCAAGCGGATGATTCCCGGCCTGTCATAATCCAATCCGTAAAAAGCACTGTGCAGCCTGACACAGTGCTTTTTCATACAAAAACAGACTTCCCGTTCTGCGCGGGAAGTCTGTTGCTTTATGCGGAAATTGCGGGATTACAGGAAATACTTTACACCGCTCTCGAAGATCTTCTGATCCTTGTTGCCGGGAACATTCTTGCAGACCGCATCACCGATGCGCTCGCTGTGTCCCATCTTGCCGAGAACGCGGCCGTCCGGAGAAGTGATGCCTTCGATCGCATCGACAGAGCCGTTCGGATTGAACCGGATATCCATCGTCGGTCTGCCGGAGAGATCGACATACTGCGTCGCAATCTGACCGTTATTGGCAAGGCGCTGGAGCAGCGAGCCGGATGCGATGAATCTGCCCTCGCCGTGCGAGATCGGAATGGTGTGCAGATCGCCGACCTCACAGCCCGCGAGCCACGGCGACTTGTTGGATGCGATGCGCGTTGTGACCATCATGCTCTGGTGGCGTGCAATCGTGTTGAAGGTCAGTGTCGGCGAATTCTCGCTCATTTCGGTGATCTCGCCGTAGGGGACGAGGCCGAGCTTGATGAGTGCCTGGAAGCCGTTGCAGATGCCGAGCATCAGGCCGTCGCGGTTCTTCAGCAGATCGTGAACGGCATCCGTGACCTGCGGATTGCGGAAGAATGCCGTGATGAACTTGCCGGAGCCGTCCGGCTCGTCACCGCCGGAGAATCCGCCCGGAATCATGATCATCTGCGAATTCTGAATCGCCCTGACTGCCGCTTCGACGGACTGTTCAATATCGGAGGCGGAGAGATTGCGGATGACCAGCACCTCCGGAACCGCGCCTGCGCGCTCGAACGCTCTTGCGGTATCGTATTCGCAGTTCGTGCCGGGGAAGACCGGGATCAGCACACGCGGCTTTGCGACCTTGATCGCGGGTGCCGGACGGGATGCCGCCTTGTGCGAATAGGCTTCGATCGTCGCGAATGCGGTCTTGATGCGGCAGGGGAATACGGATTCGAGCTTGCCCTCCCACGCCTTCTGGAGCGTGTCAAGGCTGATCGTCTGCGAATCGGTGAAGATCTTGTACTGTTCAGTCGTTCTGCCGATGACCTCCTCACCGCGCTTGGCAGCGCCGTTCAGCTCAATGATGAACGAGCCCGCGCACGGATCAAAGAGAACGCGCTCCGGCAGCTTTTTCGTGAATTCAAAGCCGATGTGGTTGCCGAATGCCATTTTCGCAATACCCTCTGCAACGCCGCCGTTCTCGACGCACCAGATCGCTTTGGCTCTGCCCGCGGAGATCAGCTTCTCGACATAATCAAAGACTGCGCGGACGCTCTGCCAGTTCGGGAGACCGCTGCTGGAATACTCCGGCGCAATGCGGATGACCGTGCTGCCGGCCTCCTTGAATTCGGTGGAAACGACGCGGCTTGTGTCGGCGGTCGATACTGCGAAGGAAACGAGTGTCGGCGGAACATCAATTTTCTCGAATGTGCCGGACATGGAGTCCTTGCCGCCGATTGAAGCGCAGGACAGCTCCAGCTGAGCGCGGAATGCGCCGAGCAGCGCGGAGAACGGCTTGCCCCAGCGCCGCGGATTGTTCTGCGGGCGCTCAAAATACTCC
>CAMOOV010000053.1 GCA_946621745.1 uncultured Ruminococcus sp. | reverse complement strand
AAGCGCGAAATGGACATGGTCAACAAGGCGTTCATCGAGACCATGATCGAGGGCGATGCGCAGGGCAGAGGCTTCCAGTATCCGATCCCGACCTATTCGATTACCAAGGATTTCGACTGGTCTGAGACCGAGAACAACCGTCTGCTGTTTGAGATGACCGCGAAGTACGGTACACCGTATTTCTCGAACTACATCAACAGCGATATGGAGCCGAGCGATATCCGCTCTATGTGCTGCCGCCTGCGTCTCGATCTGCGTGAGCTGCGCAAAAAGAGCGGCGGATTCTTCGGCAGCGGCGAAAGCACCGGCTCCGTCGGCGTTGTCACGCTGAATATGCCGCGCCTTGCTTATCTCGCCGAGGATGAGAAGGACTTCTACCGCCGCCTCGATCATCTGATGGATGTTGCGGCGCGCAGCCTCAAGATCAAGCGCACGATCATCACCAAGCTGCTGAACGAGGGACTCTATCCCTACACCAAGCGCTACCTCGGCACGCTTGACAATCACTTCTCCACGATCGGTCTGATCGGCATGAACGAGGTCGGTCTGAATGCAAACTGGCTGAAGAAGGATCTGACGCATACCGAGACACAGGAGTTCACCAAGCAGGTTCTCGATCATATGCGCGAGCGTCTGATGGATTATCAGGAGCAGTACGGCGACCTCTACAATCTCGAAGCAACGCCGGCAGAGTCCACGACCTACCGCCTTGCAAAGCATGATGTCGCGAAGTATCCGGATATCATCACCGCAGCAGCGCCCGGCAAGACACCGTATTACACCAACAGCTCCCATCTGCCGGTCGGATTCTCGGAGGATATCTTCTCCGCACTCGATATTCAGGACGATCTCCAGACACGCTATACCTCCGGCACCGTGTTCCATGCATTCCTCGGCGAGAAGCTGCCGGATTGGAAGTCCGCGGCAAATCTTGTCCGCAAGATCGCAGAGAACTACAAGCTGCCGTATTACACCATGTCTCCGACATATTCCGTCTGCCGCAATCACGGTTACCTGATCGGCGAGCAGTACAAGTGTCCGGAGTGCGGCGCCGAGACCGAGGTTTACAGCCGCATCACCGGTTATTACCGTCCGGTCAAGAACTTCAATGACGGCAAGGCACAGGAGTTCAAGGACCGCAAGGAATATGTTGTGGAGCGCAGCATTCTCAAGCGGCACGGCGCAGTCAATGTGCCGGAGTCGGTCGGCGCAGTCAAGTCCGGCGCGACCGAGCAGGAGATCATGCTCTTTGCAACAAGAACCTGCCCGAACTGCAAAATGGCAGAGCGCTTCCTGAGCGAAGCAGGCATCTCTTATAAGAAGGTACTCGCGGATGAGGAGCCGGCAATGGTCGAATTCTACGATGTCCGTCAGGCACCGACGCTGGTCGTCAAGGGCGGCGAGGGCTTTGAGCGCATCGTGAATGTCTCGAATATCCGCAAATATATTGAGGAAACTGTCAAAGCATGAGCAGACAATATGATATCGCGGTTGTCGGAGCGGGGCCTGCCGGTCTGACAGCCGCGCTCTATGCGCGCCGCGCCGGAAAGACGGTGCTGGTGATCGAGAAGGAGAATTTCGGCGGCCAGATCACCTATTCTCCGAAGATCGAAAATTACCCGACGGCAATGGCGATCAGCGGCTCGGAATTTGCCGAAAAGCTCATGGAGCAGGTCGAGGCACAGGGCGCTGACATGGAGATGGACACGGTCACTGCGATCAGCAGAGAGGGAGAGGGCTTTCTGCTGACCGGTGAATATACAGGCTACCGCGCAGGGGCGGTGATCCTTGCAGCAGGCTCGAAGCACCGGATGCTCGGCGTTGAGAGGGAAGCCGAGCTGACCGGTCAGGGCGTCTGCTATTGTGCGGTCTGCGACGGTGCATTTTTCCGCGGACAGGATATTGCGGTCATCGGCGGCGGCAACACCGCTTTGCAGGATGCCGTATTTCTTTCGGAAATGTGCAGCTCGGTCACGATCGTGCAGAATCTTCCGGCGCTGACCGGTGATCCTGTCCTGCAGGACAAGGTGAAAGCACTCGCGAATGTGAAGATCATCTGCAATGCAGTTGTTGAGGCGCTGGAAGGCGGCAAATCGCTGACCGGCATCCGGATCCGTCATAATGATACGAATGAAACGGAAACGCTCGCCGTGACCGGAATGTTCGTCGCGGTCGGACAGCAGCCGGAGAACGAGGCCTTCGCGCAGTGGACAGCACTTGACGGGAACGGCTACATCATTTCCGATGAGCGCTGCCTGACTGATACACCGGGCATTTTCGCGGCAGGCGACTGCCGGACTAAGGCGATCCGTCAGGTCGTCACGGCCGCTGCGGACGGTGCATCCGCCGCGCTCGCAGCCTGCCGATATCTCGACCGCACATAAAAACGATCCCGATCGTTCGCAAGGAACGGTCGGGATTTTTGTATGTATTATTTTTTCTCATTGTCAGCCGGCTTGAATACCCATGCCTGCTGGACGCGGAAGCTGACGAAATACAGGAAGATATCGACAATCAGCTTGATGACGGCCTGTGCCGCAGTGTTGTCCTTGCCGAAGGGCAGCGAGAGCAGTGCGACCAGTCCGTAGGATGCGAGCAGCTGGCAGCCCCACAGAATGTAATAGCGTGCCATCGTAATGCCGAGCGGTGCATCACTGCGGAAGACAGCTTTCTTATTGAATGTGAAATTGAAGACCGAGCTGATTGTTCGGGCGATCACCGTCGCGCCGAACAGATGCCACCTGAAACCTGCCTTCGTGAAGATCACATTGAAGATGTTATACAGCACATAGTCGATCAGGAATGAGAGAAACGAGCTGATGAAGAACTTGATGATAATGCCGTAAACGCGCAGCGAATCCTTGATCGGGTGGAAATGCGTGGTTTCATTGGCATCAATATAGACCGTGTCAATGCGCTGCTCGACAATCGGAATGCTGACCTGTTTGCAGACCAGCAGCATATTCGTTTCATACTCGAAGCGCTCGCCGGAGATCTCCAGCATTTTCGGGATGATCCCGGCGGGGAATACGCGCAGGCCGGTCTGCGTATCGCTGACCTTCAGGCCGCAGAACAGCCGGAAGACGGTCGAGGTCAGCTTATTGCCGAAGCGGCTTTTCGGCGGAACCTGCGGCTCATCGAAATCACGCACGCCGAGGATCAGCGAATCCTGCGCCTGCTGATACATCTTGTCCACGCAGGCGGCGATGTCATGCGGAAGATGCTGCGCATCGCCGTCGATCGTGACAGCGCCGTCGGAATCCTGTCTGTTTTTCAGATACCATTCAAACGCGGTTTTGAGCGCTCTGCCCTTTCCCTTGTTGACGCCGTGATGCAGGACTGCGCAGCCGAGCGCCGCGCCCTCATCAAAGAAATGCTGATTCTTGTCGGCGGAACCGTCATCGACCAGAAGGATATCCGAAAAACCGGCATCCTGTACGCCTTTGATGACTTTGAGAAGACGCTCATCCGGGTCGAGGGAAGGGATGACAACGAGAATTTTACTGTAATCTGCCATGATAAAATGTCCTTTCTTTTTCTACATAAAATCTTACAACTTATATTATAGCATATATTGGCGAAAAATGCAATGGATATAGTAAAATAAAATCAAGTATTTGCAGCATGACCTGATACCGGCACCGTACACTGCCCGGTTGAAGTGTATTTTTCCGAAAAGGGCAGATACATTTCGATTCCGGCGCTGGGATCTGCTTGCTTTTTTTTGCGATCTGTGGTATAATAGCAAAGTATGGCTGTCTGCACAACACAGAAAGGATCATTTGAATGGCAAAAAAACAGCAGGAGTACGGCAATGAGAGCATAACCATGCTCAAAGGCCCTGATAAAGTCCGGAAGCGTCCCGCGGTCATCTTCGGCTCGGACGGTCTGGACGGCTGTGCGCATTCGGTTTTCGAGGTTATCACGAACTCGATCGACGAAGCGCGCGCAGGCTACGGAAAAAAAATCATCATTACACGCTTTCTCGACCGCTCCGTTGAGGTCGAGGACTTCGGCCGCGGCTGTCCGGTTGACTGGAATCCCGCAGAGGAACGCTTCAACTGGGAACTTGTCTACTGTGAGCTCTATGCCGGCGGCAAGTACGATGCGGACGGCGATTCCTATGCATATTCGCTCGGTCTGAACGGTCTCGGTCTCTGCGCAACGCAGTTTGCTTCGGAGTATATGGATGTCACCGTCATCCGCGACGGGCAGGAATACACGCTGCACTTTGAAAAGGGCGAGAACATCGGCGGGCTGCAAAAGGCACCGGCATCGCGTAAGCAGACCGGTACCAAGACGCGCTGGAAGCCCGATCTCGAAGTGTTCGCGGATATCGCCGTCACGGACGAATGGTTCCGCGATGTGCTGAAACGGCAGGCGGTCGTCAACTCGAATCTGCTTTTCGTTTACCGGAACGAGGTCACGCCCGGCAAATTCGAGACGACCGAATTCATCTACGAAAACGGCATCACAGACTATGTGCAGGAGATCGTCGGGGACAAGCCGATGACATCCGTGCAGTTCTGGTCTGCCGACCGCAAGGGACGCGACCGCGCCGACCGCGATGAATACAAGGTCAAGCTGAATATCGCATTTGCATTCTCGAATCAGGTGCAGCGGCTCGAATACTATCACAATTCCAGCTATCTGGAGCACGGAGGTTCCCCGGACAAGGCGGTGCAGCGTGCATTCCAGACGCAGATTGACGCATTTCTCAAAAACAATAACCGCTATCAGAAGAATGAGGGCAAGATCAGCTTTCAGGATGTGCAGGACTGTCTCGTCCTTGTATCTTCGTCGTTCTCGACCGTCGCTTCCTACGAAAACCAGACGAAAAAGGCGATCACGAATCAATTCATCTATGAGGCAATGGTGGATTTCCTCAAGCATCAGCTGGAGGTCTATTTTACCGAGAATCCGGACGATGCTGCTCGGATCGCGGAGCAGGTGCTTATCAACAAGCGCAGCCGCGAGAATGCCGAGCGTACCCGTCTGAATATCAAAAAGAAGCTCTCCGGCAACCTCGATCTTTCCAATATGGTGCCGAAATTCGTGGACTGCCGCTCGAAGGATACCGGCAGACGCGAGCTGTATATCGTGGAGGGCGATTCCGCTCTCGGCTCGGTCAAAATGGCGCGTGACGCGGAGTTTCAGGCGGTCATTCCGGTGCGCGGCAAGATCCTCAACTGCCTGAAGGCGGACTATGCGCGCATCTTCAAGTCGGAGATCATCACCGATTTGCTGAAGGTGCTGGGCTGCGGCGTTGAGGTCACAACCAAGGCAAACAAGGAGCTGCAATCGTTCAGCCTCAGTAATCTGCGCTGGAACAAAATCGTCATCTGTACGGATGCCGACGAGGACGGATTCCATATCCGCACGCTGATCCTGACGATGATCTACCGGCTCGCGCCGACGCTGATCCGCGAGGGCTATGTCTATATCGCAGAGTCTCCGCTGTTTGAGATCACGACAAAGGACCGCACCTATTTTGCCTATGACGAAAAAGAGCGCGTCAAGATCCTTTCGATGATCGAGGGACAGAAATTCACATTGCAGCGCTCAAAGGGTCTCGGCGAGAACGAAGCCGAAATGATGGCGCTGACAACGATGAATCCGGAGACGCGCCGCATCATCCGTATCACGCCGGAGGAAGCCGAAGCGACATTTGATATGTTCGATATGCTGCTCGGCGACAACCTCGCTGCCCGCAAGGATTATATCGCGGAGCACGGCGGCGATTATCTGGATCTCGCAGATATTTCATAAGAGGTGAGAATATGGCTTTACTGAGCATGAAATTCAATGAGCAGGCGATGACGGAGCAGCTCGGTGAGCTGCTGCTCCCCGGCGAACAGATCACCGCGGCGGTGTATGCATCGTTCCGCGAGCCGGGACTGTTCCGCAGTATGGTGCAGGCCGGCTTCCTCGGGCTGACCGATCAGGACAGGCTGATCGGCGTGCGGCATACGCTCGGCGGCAGTGTGCCGTTTGCGGCTTATATCGGCCTGCTGAAAAAGCTGCGGGTGAAGAAAGGTCTGCTCGGCTCACGCAATATTGAAATCGACGACGGCCAGTCGCATCTGATGATCGCGGTCGTACCGAAGGTCGGGACAGGTGTCGATCTGCCGAATCAGCAGGCGTATTTTCAAGCGCTCATTTCCGCACTCGAACCGCGGCAGTTCGGCTGAGCGTCCGGCATCCGAACAGACAGGAACCCTGAGAAAGGTTGATACGAAGAAACATGGCACGAAAGAAAAGAGAAACCGCTCCGAAAGCGGCGAATCCTTCCAATGCATATATTGAAGGCGCAGGACTGACCGTTGAGGAGCGCATCACCGAAACGCTCCGTAAAAACTTCATGCCCTACGCGATGAGCGCGATCGTCTCCCGCGCACTGCCGGAGATCGACGGCTTTAAGCCCTCGCACCGCAAGCTGCTCTATACGATGTATAAAATGGGGCTGCTCTCCGGTGCGAGAACAAAATCCGCAAATGTCGTCGGCCAGACGATGCGTCTGAATCCGCACGGCGATGCCGCGATCTATGAGACGATGGTGCGCCTTGCCCGCGGCAATGAATCGCTGCTGCATCCCTATGTGGACAGCAAGGGCAACTTCGGCAAGGTGTATTCCCGCGATATGGCCTATGCAGCGCCGCGTTATACGGAGGTACGGCTGGAACCGATCGCGAATGAGCTCTTTGCGGATATCGACAAGGAAACCGTCGATTTTGTTCCGAACTATGACAATACGATGCAGGAGCCGACGCTCTTTCCGGCGACATTCCCGTCGGTGCTGGTCAATGCAAATGTCGGCATCGCGGTCTCTATGGCAAGCAATGTCTGCCCGTTCAATCTCGCGGAGGTCTGCGAGACAACGATCGCACTGATCCGCGATCCGGCACATGATCTGCTCTCGACACTGAAAGGGCCGGACTTCCCGACCGGTGCATTCATGCTCTATGACGAGGAGGAAATGCGCCGCGTCTACGATACCGGCCGCGGCAGCATCAAGCTGCGTGCAAAGTGGAATTATGACAAATCCGCGAACTGCATCGAGGTCACGCAGATCCCGTATTCCACGACCGTCGAAGCAATCATGGAGAAGATCGTCGAGCTGGTCAAGCAGAAGAAGATCACCGAGATCTCGTATCTGCGTGACGAGACAGACATCAACGGCCTGAAGCTCGCGATTGACTTAAAGCGCGGCACCGATCCCGACCGGCTGATGCAGAAGCTCTTTCGCATGACGCCCTTGCAGGATTCTGTCTCGTGCAATTTCAATATTCTGATCGCGGGAATGCCGCGTGTCATGGGCGTGCGGGAGATCCTGAATGAGTGGATCGCGTTCCGGACGGAATGCATCCGCCGCAGAGTGTATTTCGATCTGCATAAGAAGCAGGACAAGCTGCATCTGCTCGAAGGTCTCGAAAAGATCCTGCTCGATATCGACAAGGCGATTAAGATCGTCCGCGAGACAGAGGAGGAATCCGAGGTCGTCTCGAACCTCATGATCGGCTTCGGCATCGACGAGATACAGGCAGAATATGTCGCGGAGATCAAGCTGCGGCACCTCAACCGCGAATACATTCTCAAGCGCACACAGGAGATCGAACAGCTCCGGAAGGAGATTGCGGAAATGGAGGACATTCTCAAGGATGTCAAAAAGATCCGCAAAATCATGATCGAGGAGCTGAAAAAGGTCGCGCAGAAATACGGTCAGCCGCGTAAGACATTGTTCTATGACACGACCGATGAGCCGGAGGCTGCCGCAGAGGACGAAACGCCGGATTATCCCGTGCATCTGTTCCTGTCGGCGGAGGGCTATTTCAAGAAGATCACGCCGCAGAGCCTGCGCATGAGCAGTGAGCAGAAGCTCAAGGAGGGCGATGTCGTGACGCAGCAGAAGAATGCGAATAACCGCACGGAGCTGCTGTTCTTCTCCGACCGCGCACAGGTCTACAAGACCCGCGCCGCAGCGTTCGACGATACGAAAGCAAGCGTGCTGGGCGACTTTGTTCCGGTCAAGCTGGGCTTTGATGAGGGCGAGCGCGTGAAATATATGGTCGCGACCGAGGATTACAGCGGATTCGTGCTGTTCTGCTTCGCGAACGGCAAGATCGCAAAGGTGCCGCTCAGTGCCTATGCGACAAAGACAAACCGCAAAAAGCTCGCGAATGCATATTCGGCAAAGAGCCCGATCGTCGATATCCTCTTTATAGAGGAGGACTGCGATGTGCTGCTGCGTTCGACCAATAACCGCGCAGTCGTGTTCAATACCGCAATGCTTCTGCCGAAGACAACACGCGATTCGATCGGCGTACAGGTCATGACGCTGAAATCAAAATCCTCTGCGCTGGAAAGCGCCGCGGTACTGACCGAATCGCAGACGGAGCAGCTCAAAAAGTATATTGTCAAGAATATTCCGGCAGCCGGCGGCATCGCCAGAGATCTGGAGATCACCGGACAGATGACGCTGTAAGCCGCAGCAGTAGGAGGATAACACATGATCCGCAGAGCAATGCAGCGCGATATTCCGGGACTGATGCAGCTGCTGTTACAGGTCGATATGGTGCATCACAATGCACGCCCCGATCTGTTCAAAGGCCCCGCGACAAAATACAGTGAGACAGAGCTTTCAGAGATTCTCCGGGATGACGACAGACCGGTTTTCGTATATACCGATGCAGCGGATGAAAAGGTGCTTGGCCATGCGTTCTGTGTGATGCAGGAGCATATCGGTGAGCGCGTTCCGACGGATATCAGAACGCTTTACATCGACGACATCTGCGTGGACGAAAACGCCAGACGGCAGGGCATTGCGACAGCGCTTTATGAAACAGTGACCGAATATGCACGGCAGTGCGGATGCTATAATGTGACACTGAATGTCTGGATCGGCAATCCGGATGCACAGGCATTCTATGAAAAATGCGGCATGAAGCCGCAGAAGATCGGAATGGAAACCATTCTGTGAAAGGGGAAGCGGGAAATGGCAAAAAACATCTATGTCGGGGAGAATGCGGACTGGACAAAGGCCTATGTTGCGTCGCCGCATTTTTATACGCGGCCGGACGGCACGCCGTTCGGTGCGCTGGGTATGAATGAGGGCATCGAGACAGTCATGCCGAAGCGTCCGCATGAGCGCTACCGTCCCGACGGCGCAGTGATCGGCGAATGGCGCATCATGCTTTACAGCGGCTCGCAGCAGCGCGTGATCGGCGATGCGGATTTCTATGAGTCGATGCGGCGGCTGGCAATGGCGGGCTGCATCATTGACGACAACGGCGAAAATGTCCTGATCCGCGGGCTTTCGCTCTCAGAGCTGGATTCACTGATGCGATAATGCAAACAGCTTCCCGGCTGAAAGAACGGTCGGGAAGCTGTTTGTTTTTTGATACACGAATATGAAAATTTCAGGAATATTTACGGGAAAGCCTTGCGAAACCGGATACTTTGTGTTATACTAATGGTGTCTCATTGCGGAATGAGAACAAATGATAAAACCCGAAGGTGGATTTGACATGAGAGAAATACAGGCCGCGCAGATCACGGAAACCGTTCGCGATCTGTGCATCAGAGCTAATAAGGTACTGCCGGAGGCACTGGAAAGCTGCATCCGCTGCGGCGCGGACAAGGAGCAGTCAGACGCGGGAAAGGCTGTCTTTGCCGATCTCTGCGCGAATCTTGATGCGGCGCGGGAGACCGGTCTGCCGATCTGTCAGGATACCGGCATGGCTGTCATCTTCATGCAGATCGGTCAGGATGTGCATATCACCGGCGGGGATCTGCGTGAGGCCGTCAATCAGGGCGTTGCGGCAGGCTATCTGGAGGGTTATCTCCGCTGCTCAGTCGTCAGTGATCCGCTGGAGCGCGTCAATACCAACAACAATACGCCAGCCGTCCTGCATCTGGATATCGTGCCGGGCGATAAAGTAAAGATTGATGTTTGTCCGAAGGGCTTCGGCAGCGAAAATATGAGCGCTCTGAAAATGTTTACGCCTGCTGCATCGAGAGCAGATATTGTCGGATTCGTGCGGGATACTGCCGCAAAAGCCGGAAGCAATCCATGTCCGCCGATGGTGATCGGTGTCGGAATCGGCGGCGACTTTGAGCAGTGTGCATATCTCGCGAAAAAGGCGCTTTGCCGCGATGTTTCAATCCGCAATCCGAAGCAGCTTTATGCGGATCTTGAAGCAGAGATGCTGGAAGCCGTGAACCGTCTCGGCATCGGGCCGCAGGGCTTCGGCGGGACTGTGACGGCGCTCGCTGTGAACATTGAGCAGGCACCGACGCATATTGCAGGCCTGCCGGTTTCAGTCAATATCGGATGTCATGTCACGCGCCATGCGAGTGCGATTCTTTGAGTCTATCACTGATTTAGCTTAAAATAAATGGATTTTCTTGCCATTCGTGAAAATGCATATTTGCCACTTGACAAACCGCACTGTATATGGTATAATGTGACTATAGATATATGGCGCAAAGGAGGGCTTACCAATGGGAGTTGAGAATGATCGGATTCGGCTGACTGCTGAAAACGCAGAGGTGCTGATCGCGATGCTGGAACATAAAAAGCTGAAATATGCGATCGACGAACGCTCTGACAGCCGGACGCATATCCGCATTCACTTTACCGGTGAAGATCTTCCAATGACGCTGCACATCATTCTGCGCGCTGATAAGCAGATCTGCTCGGTGTTCTCTCTGATGCCGTTTAAGATCTGTGAGGAAATGCGAAATGATGCTGCGATCGCAGTGACAGCTGCGAATCACGGACTGATCGACGGGTCCTTTGACATGGATATGGACACCGGTGAGATTCGCTTCCGCCTGACAAGCTGCTATATCGGCACAGTTCTGACAGAAGAATTGTTTGCATATCTGATGTTTGTTTCCGCACGGACAGTCGATCATTATAATGACCGCTTTGAAGCGCTCAATAACGGCACGATGTCTCTGGAACAGTTCCTTGATCTGGATGCCGAGGATGAACGCAGGTGATCGGAGGATAAAATGCGGAAGTATCTGACAGATTATCTTCGGGATCTGGAAGCGCTGCTCAGCTCAGATCAGGAGATCGACTATGAGGAGCTGATGCGTTCGCATCTGACGATGATCGGTTTTATGCAGCATGAAAGGCTGATCCATTTTCTTGTGACGATTCTGTTTGCGCTGGGATTTTTCATCACGCTGGGGATTTATCTGCTCGGAGAAATGGTGATGCTTCTGCCGCTGCTCCTGCTGATCCTCGGACTGCTCATTCCCTATATCGCGCACTACTATTTCCTTGAAAATTCCGTGCAGAAGATGTATCATCTGCACGATGAGATCAATGCGCGCCGGATAAAACAGAAAGATCAGGCCGCATCCTGAACACAGAAAGGCAGGTAATCATGGAGCTTTACCGTCCGCTCGTTGCAGAAGAATACCGTGCTGTTGAAGCAAGGGGATTCGAGGGCTTTCCGCCGCGCTCAGAGGAACAGCCGCTCTTTACGGCGCTGCTTTCCGAGGAGGGTGCAACACAGATTGCGCGGCATATGCGCATCTCAAAGACCGCTGAGAATCTCATCTATGTAGTATCGTTTTTGGTCGATGATGCATATATCCGGCAGTTTCCGGTGCAGCACGCGAAGGAACGGAACCGCCGTGCGCTCTGGATCCCGGCGGATGAGGTTGAGATTCTCAATCAGCATTTGATCGGCAGGATTCGGTTGCTTGCAAGCTATCAGATCGACCGTTCTGACGGCGAGGTTTTCTTCGCATAACTCAATGATAAGAAAAGAGCCCGAAGCGAATGCTTTCGGGCTCTGTTTTGTTTATGCATTTTTGATTAGGTCGATCAGAATGTTTGTGACGGTTTCAATGCCGAGCTTTCCGGTATTGAGAATCAGGTGATAATTAGAGCTTGCACCCCACTCCATACCGGTATAGTAGTTGTAATGTCTGCGGCGCTGCTTGTCGTGTCGGCTCACTATGGTATATGCCTTTTCCGGCGGTACATCGTAGCATTCGATCGCACGCTTGACACGGAAATCCATATCCGCAGTAATGAATACGCTGAACAGACTCGGATGGTCGCGCAGAATATAATCTGCACATCGTCCGACAAATACCGCTGAGGGATTCTCATTTGCAAGTTTTGTGATAATCTTGCTCTGGGTGAGAAATACATAGTCCTGCGGGAGTGCTTCGGTCTCTGCAAAGGGCGAATACGGTCCCGCGATTGCAATGTTATAGAGGAACGAATTCGTCATGCGTTCTTCATTTTCCTGAATGAATTTGGTGGAATAGCCGCACTGATCAGCAGTCATGTCGATGAGCTTGCGGTCAAAAACAGGCAGCTCCAGACGCTCGGAGATATTCTGGGCGATCTCTCTGCCGCCGCTTCCGTATTCACGGCTAATGGATATCAGCATCGGTTTCATAACAGTACCTCATTTCTCCATATTGCAGTGTTGCAGTCAGGACATTCCTCAATCGGAATGCTTTATCCTGTTCATATTATAACAGAGTATTTTACATTTGTCAATATTGATGTCCCAACTATCTCTTGAAGATATCTGCTTGTCTTTTTGCCGTGATACTGCGCATCTATTCTTCAAGATTTAATTGGTACATCAATAGAAAATGAGAAGCTGCCTATCAATCCGGTGCAGCAATAACAAGGCTGAATGAATCAGCAGTGATTACTGTGATACAGCTCAGATTACTGACTGTTCGGGTTGATAGAGACAGCTTCCGCAAGGATGCATTCTGTAGGACTGCACTGACCGCTTGCTTATGCTGCAAATCAGAATGCGATTGATTTCCGCTTTTTTAGCGGCATTTTTTGCCGCGATCATAGGCGGAATAGCAGTTGTGAAAAAAGCGAATGTCAAAGCAATGATTACTGCGGCTCTGACAGCGCATACCTGCCAAACATACTGTTGGATACATCAATCAAATCAGGCTTCAGTTTTTTCTGCAACAGATCCCAGTTTGGTTTTCGGTCAGTCAGATTGTGCGCATCAGAGCCAAATGCAAAGTGCGAATGCTCCGCCATCACCTTTTTTGCCAGTCTTTTCTCCTTCCAGCTTGCGAAGGCTTCATTGTTAATCTGCAAAATAGACTTTGTAGAAAGAATCGTTTCGATTTCATCTGCGGTATAGTACGGCAGATAGCGGTGAACATGCGCCAGCATGACTTTCAGCTTGTATTCTGCTGCGATGTTGTAGATTTCCTCGGCCATCCATTTTTCATAGGCTCTGTAGGGCAATTCCAGCAGTATAATGCGAGTGCCTGCAACAGCGAGCTTCTCGATTCCGGGAAGCTCTGAGATCCCGTGCTCAATGGCGACCTCTGCCCCTAGATGCACATCTTTTATAGCCAAACTGTCTCTTATGGAATCAAAAGCCGCCTGCCTTTTTTCCAAATAATCAGAGACGCTTTTTTCACGGTGCGCGTAAAAGTGCGGTGTGGCTATGATCCTGCCGACTCCCTGCGCTTTCATGATTTCAGCCATTTTCAGGGAGGTCTCCGCACAGTCTGAGCCGTCATCCATTCCGGGGAGAATATGGCAGTGGTATTCCGTCAGCATCACTTCTTCTCCTCCGACTCTCTGCTATTATTCGGCTCACTTGCCTCTTCTGTGTTATTGTCTGAAGAGTCCGTTTCCGGCTTATTTCCGTAGTACCCGTAGCCATATCCTTTTTTGTAGTAGTACTTGCTGCCGTACTTTGATGCAGAGTAATATCCGCCGCGCCGTTTCACCTTGATATTATTCAGGATAAATCCGAGCAGATTCATCTGTGCAAATTCGATTTTCTTATTCGCAGCTGCAAGATCCTCGTCAGTTGTTACGGCATAATGGATGACCAAGATGATGCCGGAGATGTTTTTAGCGAGCTCCATTGCATCGGTTACAACATTGACGGGCGGTGTGTCAATGATGATGAAAGCGTATTGTTGACTCAGTTCATTCAGGATTGCCGTCATCTGTTCGGAACCCAGCAGCTCAGACGGATTCGGGGGGATAGGGCCTGCTGTCAAGACATCGAGGTTCTCCATGACATTTTTCTGAATACAATCTTCCAGTTTGCTCATTTTGCTGATTGCCGAAGAAAGCCCTATTTTATTTTTCAAGCTGAATATTTTGTGCTGAACGGATTTACGCATATCTGCATCTATCAATAATACTTTACTGCCGCTTTGCGCCATTGCAATGGCGATATTGGCAGAGGTAGTGGATTTGCCTTCTCCGGGGCTTGCGGAGGATACCGCAAAAACTTTCTTTTCAAATGTAGAAAGGGAGAATGTAATATTTGTACGAATGGACTTGTAGCTTTCTACGATAAAGAACGGAACATCTTTGTCCGTCAATTTGGCGTGTTCATCCTCATCGGAGCTTTTCTTTTTCTTCTTACTGTCACCAAACTGCTGAATCTCACCGATGATCGCTTTCTGATACTTGTTCGCCAGAGCATCAGAATCCTTGATAGTGTTGTCAAAAAAGTCGATGAGAAAAATGATCATCATAGTCAGCATAGCTCCTGCCGCAAAACCGATCATTGTATTCTTGGATGTATTCGGTGCAACAGGCGAATTGTAGACCTTCGC